>JAISPR010000036.1 GCA_031274765.1 Nitrososphaerota archaeon
CTCTCCCACAAAACATTATACACACAAGAACAAAAAATAAGCGCCACAAACCCCACAAACAACTTATTCCAAGCCCCCACATCACTATGAACCCCCAACCGAACCAACCCAAAATTACAAATAAACTACCAAAAAAACATCTCCACCACACCCCCCATCCAATAAACATCCAAAGCCAACTGCACATCCACCACATAATTACTAACCAAAACCAACCACCCCGACGTCACCAACTCTGCTTCAACCCCATCCTCCCGCACACTAACTTATAACCATCTTCCACCCGTGAAGATTTGCGCACAATCAAATATTTTTCAATTTTTGTCCGATACTTCTCATACTCCATCCCGTAGTAACAATTGACTTCAACTTTGTTATGAATAAGTAGGGCTCTTCATCAAATTAGGTGGGTAGGTCAAAAGTTTCGTTGTAGCATAATAGTTGTATGGGGCAGAATGGAAAATATAACAAGGTTAGCAGGAATAGTGAGCGCACTCACCTAAATAGCGAAAAGCCATAAAAAGTGTGTGGAGCATTTTAGTGTTTCTTTTGAAAGTTTGCTTTAGTGCGTTTATTTCACTATAGCAAATGGAAACAACAATATTTGTATGCGTTGGTTGCTAGATCAACCGCATTGGTTGAGTAGTAACGTTTTTTCAAATATGGCCAAATGTTGTTTTCTGTGCTCGGTTTACTTTTTGGATTTTTCTATATTGCCTCAAATCATCTATAATTTATAGACAAGACTTATTTCAAACGGCGGGTCAATGTCGTTTGTAGGATGCTGAAACGTGCAGTTTGAACTTGTATCTCCTTTCAAAATTTCTCCAGGACAACAACTCGCCATTGATCAGTTAGAGCGCGGTTTTAAAACTAAAGACAAACAAACGCTTTTGGGCATAACCGGGAGCGGTAAAACATTTGTCATGGCAAACCTCATTAGTCGATTACAGACGCCTACGCTGATTTTGGCACATAACAAAATTCTGGCGGCCCAGCTCTACGGAGAACTAAAAGAGCTCTTTCCAAATAATCGTGTAGAATTTTTCATATCATTCTATGACTATTATCAACCTGAATCATACATGCCTGCACAAGATATGTATATCGAAAAAGACAGTTCAGTAAATGACGAAATCGAAAAAATGCGAATGCATGCTGTTTCAGGTCTTGTTAGCCGAAACGATACAATTATTGTGGCCTCGATTAGCTGCATCTACAGTTTAGGTAACCCTGATGATTTTCGCACTATGGCTATTGAACTTGAAACAGCTGCCAACATGAGCCGAACTCAACTGATCAGTTCATTGGTGGATATGCAATATGAACGCAATGACCAGGCACTTGAGCCCGGGAGGTTTCGTGTTCGAGGTGACACCATCGATATCGTACCATCCTACGAAAATGATATCTTAAGAATCGAAATAACGGGTAGCACAATTTCTAAAATCAAAGAAGTACATCGCATAACAGGTAACGTACAAAACACCCTTGACAAAATCACCCTATACCCTGCAAGGCAGTACGTGGTTCCCGAAGAAAAACACGCCTTAGCTATAGAACACATACAACAAGAACTTGAACAACAATTAAAAGTGCTACCGCCTCTTGAAGCCCAACGGCTAAAACAACGTACCAACTATGATCTAGAAATGATTCGTGAAGTTGGCTTTTGCTCAGGTATGGAAAACTATAGTCGTCACTTCGACGGACGTCGAGCCGGTGAACCCCCATTCACCTTGATTGATTACTTTCCAAAAAACTACCTACTAATCATCGACGAAAGCCACCAAACCATCCCTCAAGCAAGGGGCATGTATAACGGTGATTATAGTCGCAAAAAAAATCTTGTTGACTTTGGTTTTCGTCTTCCAAGTGCACTGGATAATCGCCCCCTAAAATTTAATGAATTTGAACACAAAATGGGAAAAGTTCTATTCGTATCAGCAACCCCTGCCGAATACGAGTTAGCAAAAAGTGAAACCCCCGTTGAATTAATCACCCGCCCCACCGGATTGCTAGACCCCGAAATAGAGATGCATCCCATTGAGGGCCAGATGCAACATTTGATGCTTGAAGCAAAAAAAACAATTAAACGAGGCGACCGCGTCCTAATAACAACTTTAACCAAACGTATGGCCGAGGATTTAGCTGATTATCTTGTCAAAGAAGGATTCCGTGTGCGATATATGCACAGCGAAATCGAAAGTCTTGACCGTATAGAATTAGTGCGGCAACTTCGTGTCGGTGAATTCGACATACTTGTTGGCATCAATCTGCTCCGTGAGGGTTTAGATATACCTGAGGTTGCAACCATATTCATCCTTGATGCTGATAAGGAAGGATTTCTCCGTGACGAACGAAGTCTTATCCAAACCATAGGCCGTGCCGCACGTAACATTAACGGCCGAGTTATCCTCTACGCCGATATCCAAACTCAAAGTATCAAACGTGCCATGGAACTCACCTATTACCGACGCAATTTCCAGAAACGATATAACCAACAATACGCCATCACACCCAAAACCATCCTCAAAGCAGTAACACTCAAAGAAAGTGTCATCAAAGGAACCAAACACCTTGCCAAATCCGACATCCAACGGCAAATTGTCGAGTTAGACGCTAAAATGCACGAAGCTGCCGAAAAGTTGGAATTCGAAAAAGCAATCGAGCTCCGAGATACTCTTGCTGAATTACAAAGAGCCCTTGCCCACAAGGCTGAAAAAGATACTTCTGACCCAGAAATTTAAACGTTCAGTGCAATAAGGTTCTAATCTCACGAGCTAAAAAAGATAGACTCGCAAAAATTAAACGGATAAGGACATACATGCGTGATAACATCTCAGTTAAGGGTGCAAGGCAACATAATCTAAAAAACATTGATTTAGAGTTGCCCCGTAACAAACTCATAGTGATTACCGGATTGTCTGGTTCTGGAAAATCCACTCTAGCGTTTGATACTATCTACGCCGAAGGTCAGCGTCGTTATGTCGAGAGTCTCTCTGCTTATGCACGTCAATTTCTAGGATTGATGGATAAACCCGATGTTGACAGTATAGAGGGTCTCTCACCTGCTATTTCTATTGAACAGAAAAGCACAAGCAAAAATCCTCGCAGCACCGTTGGGACAGTTACAGAAATTTATGACTACCTCCGTTTGCTGTTTGCCCGTATAGGGACTCATCACTGCCCCAAATGTGGCAACTCAATTCATCCTCAAAGCCCTGAAAACATTACCAGTCTTATTATGGCCGAAAAAGGAAAAACTCTTGTGTTTCTATCGCCGATTATTCGTGGCATGAAAGGTACCCATGAAGCAGTGTTTGATGACCTCAAAAAAGAAGGTTATACCAAAATCCGTGTAGATCAAAAAATCTATGAAATAGACCATATAAAAGAAGAGGTCAAATTGGTGCGTTATGAGAAACATTGGATTGAAGCTGTTATAGATACCGTTGTTATAGAGGTTGAAGAACGAAGCCGCATCGCTGAAGCTGTCGAAGGTGCACTTAA
This sequence comes from Nitrososphaerota archaeon, assembly GCA_031274765.1. Classification (GTDB taxonomy): domain Archaea; phylum Thermoproteota; class Bathyarchaeia; order Bathyarchaeales; family Bathycorpusculaceae; genus Bathycorpusculum. Next base: position 3,514 of record JAISPR010000036.1, read on the forward strand.
AACCGGCAAAGGTACCATGATAATCATCGAAGCAACTAACACTGACGCAGGCAAAAAAAGGGAACTGGAACGCTTCGAGGGTGAAACTATGTACAGTACCTTTGGAGCCTGCCCCAATCACCCCGAAATTGTATTTGAAAGCCTTGAACCTCGTATGTTTAGTTTTAACTCGCCATTTGGGGCTTGTTCTGTCTGTCACGGGTTAGGTGAAATTACTGAGGTTACAGCAGACAAAATCATCCTCAATAAGAACCTCTCTATTATGGATGGCGCGTTAGCTATATACAAAAGCACAATGGATCTCAGCTGGCGAGTGCAACAACTTGCTGCTGTGGGCAAAAAACATGGCTTTGATGTTTTTACCCCTATCAAAGATTTCACTGAACCGCAACTCCAAATTCTACTCTATGGTGACCGAGAACCCATCAGTGCTAACTGGTCAAATGGTGCTAATATGTGGATGAAAGATGGCTGGGAAGGAGTTATTCCACAGACCATGCGGCTCTACCGCCAAACAGAGAGCGCATGGCGCAAAGAAGACATAGAAAAATTCATGACCAGCCGTCCCTGTAATGCTTGCCGCGGCAAAAAACTACAACCCGTGGTGCTGGCGGTGCAAATTTTGGATAAGAGTATCATCGACGTTACTGATCTCTCCATAGAAGAATCAGTGGATTTCTTCCATAACCTGCCACCTAAACTCAATGAAAAAGACCTCACTATAGCAAAGCAGGTGCTAAAAGAAATCAATGAACGTTTGGGGTTTCTCAAAAATGTCGGCTTAGGTTATCTCTCGCTTTCTCGAGCCGCAAAAACATTATCCGGCGGAGAAGCACAACGCATACGTCTTGCCACACAAATCGGCAGTAACCTCATGGGTGTTCTCTACATCCTCGATGAGCCAAGTATTGGTTTACACCAGCGTGACAACGCCAAACTTATTAACACACTGGCAAGACTCCGTGATTTAGGCAACACTCTGATCGTGGTGGAACATGATGAAGACACAATACGGCATGCCGACTACATTGTGGACATGGGGCCTGGAGCAGGTGTGCATGGCGGTCATATCGTTGCAGAAGGACCGCCAGAGCTGGTGATGCATAACCCTCGTAGTCTAACTGGTAAATACCTTTCAGGTGAACTCAAAATCGAAGTTCCCAAAGAACGTCGTAAACCCGTTGGTTACATCACTATTGAGGGTGCACGTGAAAATAACCTCAAACAACTCAGCGTAAAACTGCCTATAGGAGTGCTCTGCGGTGTTACAGGTGTGTCAGGCTCAGGCAAGAGCACTCTGATGAACCTGACTGTTATACCTGCACTCAAGCAACTGTTTGGAGAACAAGTGGACAACGTTGGTCGATATGACAAACTCAAAGTTCCCGAAGTTGTACGCAATGTTATTGTCATTGACCAAGACCCTATTGGCAGGACCCCAAGAAGTAATCCTGCCACCTATACTAAACTCTTTGATGAAATCCGTCGTATATTTGCTGCTACAAAAGAAGCTAAAGCTCGTGGTTACAAGGAAGGACGTTTTAGTTTTAACGTTAAAGGTGGTCGATGTGAAACCTGTCAAGGGGATGGTGTTCTCCGTATCGAAATGAACTTTTTACCTGATGTATATGTACAATGTAGTGAATGCAAGGGGAAACGCTATAACAAAGAAACCCTTGCTGTGCAGTATAAGGGCCGAAACATTGCTGAAGTGCTGGATATGACAGTGGAAGAAGCGGCTACATTTTTTGAAAACACGCCCCCGGTGCATCGTAAACTTCAAACTCTTCTCGACGTTGGTTTGGGCTACATCAAACTTGGACAGAGCAGCACACAACTCAGCGGTGGGGAGAGTCAACGCATCAAAATCACCCGTGAACTTAGCAAACACAAAACAGGACACGTTGTCTATATGCTCGATGAACCCACTACGGGGTTACACTTCGATGATACTAAACGTCTCATCCGGGTCCTTAACCGCCTTGTCGACAACGGTAACACTGTCTACATTATCGAGCATAACCTTGACGTCATAAAGAGTTGTGATCAACTCATCGATTTGGGCCCCGAGGGCGGTGCCGCAGGCGGGCAACTTTTAGTACAGGGAACCCCTGAAGAAGTACTCTTAAATAAAACATCTCATACCGGATTATTTTTGAAAAAAATGTTTTATCCATTATTTAATGACAAAAAATAACATTATGCGACATGTACTAATCCTGAAGAAAAATGATGATTAAAACATTATTTAATTTATCACAAACCAAATATTACTCAAATACTATCAAAAGAGATGTGACACATTGATTGAATATATCAACAAATACGGCGCAACACACTGAGTTTTTCAATTTTTCTACTATAATTATTTCTGATAGAATATTTCAAGAAAAACGAACCATTCATAGTAGTATTCTACTAAAAATAATTATTTTTTATAAAAACAATCTTTTCAGAGTTTTTCAGTTTGAACATTTCTTCTAATTTAAATATTGTGTATGAATTGAAAAATATACCTGATTTGATTCTGAGCAATTCAAACTGAATATTTAGTATAAAAAAATGAAAACTCAGAATACTATTTAATTTTCTCAAACATGATGCCCATGGTTGATAAAACCCTAAGAAACACGAAATCAATATATCCTCGTTTGCCTATATAAAAATGACAAGACTGCAATAACAACGTTGTCAATGATTCCTTTTACCGCCATCAAGCTACAATCAATGGTTGATTAACTAAAGCGAAAACCTGCCAGAAACAAAACCCTCTAATATACTCGATAGAAAACCACCGGTATAAACCCCAAATATTCCTCAACGATCTGAAACCAATCATCACACCCTAAATAACACACCCGCAAACAGTAAATAACCAATAAATTTCAAACCCACTTAAACTGTCAACAAACCTGCATACCCCCAAGCATTAAGCGGCAATAAAAAGAAGTTAAAAATAAAAAGAGGCTAAAAAAATTTGACCCTCAACAACATAATAAAAAAAACAAAAGAACCCCAAACCCAAAAAAAAGAAACAAAAATAATAAACCTGGAGGAAAACCAATGAAAAATAAAAAAATCATATCAAGCACAATAGTATTTGTGCTTATGTTTACACTTGTGCCTGTGTTCAACATAATCGCGCCCACACAAGTATCTGGAACTGAGATTGTGCCAATATCTGGAACTGAGATTGTGCCAACATCTGAAAATATGACTTTTTTGAATCTCATGGCGGCGGTGCAGGGGGAGACGAATGCGGCTGCGGCGTATCGGGCTTTTGCGGAGCGTGCGGTGGCTGATGGTTATCCTGTGATTGCTCGTTTGTTTGGTGCGACTGCGGATGCGGAGGCTAAGCATGCGGATGATGAGTGGGCGGTGTTGGTTGGTATGGGTGCTACGGTGCGTCCTGTTGCGGCTGTGCCTGTGGTTGGTGATACGAGGGCGAATTTGTTGGCGGCTTTTGGTGGTGAGACTTATGAGTATACGGTGATGTATCCGGGTTTTCTGGAGACGGCGCAGGCAGAAGGGAATGCTGGTGCGGTGCGTATCTTTAGGTTGGCGATGAAGGCGGAGGAGGTTCATGCGGGTAATTATTTGGATGTGTTTACTAATTTGCCTGATGCGGGTTATGTTGATGCGAAGTATAGTTTGTTGTATCGTTGTGTGGTTTGTGGTGAAGTGGTTACGGTGCGTCCTGGGGTGTGTCCTATTTGTGGTGCTTCGGGTGCTAGTTTTGTGATCTACGGCAATAGTGAACCAATTAACAACGATAGTGAACAAATTATGATAACTAGCTTAAGCTGGAATAATGGTAATGATGGAGGCATCAATCAGTTCTCAATTAACGGCATTACATTGAAAAACAACAAAAACTATGTTACACCTGCAAATTTTGATGCCATAGTAGCTAAGACAACATTTGACAAAACTGATAATACCGAAATATACACTGTAACAAAAACAACCGTGACAGACAACGACGGACAATATGTTAAAGTCTATGACATAAAAGTTGCTCTCTGTCAAGACGGCGCCTGGAAAGGATATAGCGGATCAATAACTGTCGATAATCCTGGTGGAAACAATAAGAACCAACAAACAGATCTAGCAAGATTTTTTTAATGGTTAATGAATTTATATAATCGAGACATTGCCTTTTTTATGTGCTTTGTTTTTAGTTTTTCTTTGATGTTTTTATGGAAATACTTAATGCATTCCATTCCAGTCAAATTAGAGCGGCAAAACTATGATTAAATTATCTAGCCCTGTTGAATTCAAAAGCATCGACATACCCACAGAACCTGGGGTTTACCTCTACCATGGAGAACAAGATGAAATTCTCTATGTGGGCAAGGCAAAAAACCTTCGTAGTCGCGTAAAAAGCTATTTTTCAAGTACAGATCAGCCACCCAAAACCCGCCAGTTACTCTTGCATATTCGAAGCATTGACTGGATAGTTGTTAACAATGAAGTGGAAGCGTTACTACTAGAAAACAAGCTCATTAAGCAGCACAAGCCCAAATACAACATCGATCTCAAAGATGCCAAAAGTTACGCCTACATCTCGTTGACCCGTGAGCCTTATCCCCGGATTTTGACAAGTCGCAAAGTCAGCCGCAAACTTGAATCCTTTGGACCTTATACCGAGGGGTTTACCCGCCAGAATCTGCAACGCACTGTTGTTCGTGTGTTCAAGTTGCGTACCTGTAAAAGTATGCATAAACGTGCTTGTCTAAACTACCATATCCATATGTGTACTGCTCCGTGTACTGGTAACGTAACTTTTGAACAATACGAGAAACAAGTCAAAGATGCTCGGGCCTTCTTAAAGGGTAATTATCAGCAGACCATCGAGCAACTCGACACTCAGATGCAGGTTGCCTCCAAAAACCAGCGGTTTGAAGAAGCTCTTGAGCTACGCAATCAAATTGCCTCTATTCGCTTGTTAACTGAACATCAAATTGTGGATAATGTGCGTTGTTTTGATCAGGATGTGATGGTGTTTAGACAGATTGGAGAGAAGTTGCATGCAGTGCAGATGGGTGTACGCAAGGGTGTGCTTTTGGGTAAAAAAGAGTTCAATGTAGATTTACAACCTCAAATCGAACAGGAATTTTTCAAAGCATTCTACGCCGCTAATCAGATTCCACGGGAAATTTTGCTTAACAAACCTGTTTGGGTGGAGTCTGAGGAGAAAATAGCTCTTGAAGAGTTTCTCACAAAAAAGCGTTTAGCGCCTGTGTTGTTGGTAATTCCTCGCAGAGGTGATAAACTTGCGCTGGTAAACTTGGCCGAGAAGAATTTAGAGTCCAGCCTTGAATTCGATAGCGCTTTGGTGGAGTTGCAAAATAGTCTCAACCTGCCAGTCATGCCGCATGCCATAGAGTGTTTTGATATCTCTAATTTGGGTGCTGAGCATGTTGTTTCTGGTATGGTTGCCTTCAAAGATGCTAAACCCGATAAAAAGAATTATCGTAAATTCAAAATCAAAACCTTTGCCGGGCAAGATGACTTTGCTAGTATGCACGAAGTGGTTTTGCGACGTTATAAACGTCAGGTTGAAGAAAAGAATTCCTTACCTGATTTGATAGTTGTCGATGGAGGCCCCGGGCAGGTTAGAGCGGCACAGTTGGCTCTTCAGGGTTTGGGGCTTCAAATCCCTCTGATTGGGTTGGCAAAGGAACGTGAAGAAATCTATCTCCCTGATGATTCTGTGCCCAAAGTGTTTGACCAGAACAGTCGTATGATGCTTTTGTTACGCAAAATCCGGGATGCAACTCATGATTTCTCATTGGGCTATAACCGTAAACGTCGCCAGATGCAGATCCGGGAAGAATTTAAACAATCAACAAAACGTTAGGCAAGCAGGTGTTCCAACAAAATTCGTAAGCCGATTAAAATTAGTACAACACCACCTGCGATTTTTATCCTGTTACCAAAAATCCTGCTCAAGTTGCAACCGAAGTAGACACCTACAAAAGATAATCCAAACGTAACCACCCCAATCACTATAATGGGTCCTATAATGTTTGCTTGGAGAAATGCCAAGCTCAAACCTACCATCAAGGCATCAACACTGGTAGCGACCGCCAGAATCAGGAGAGTGTAAAGTTTGAGTTTAGCAGTTTTTTGTTTTTGTTCTTTTTTTGTGCTATCGTGAAGCATTTTGATGCCGATGCATACAAGTAGACCAAATGCTATCCAGTGGTCCACTGCAACAATGATGTTTTGGAAACTGTGCCCAATGAGCCAGCCGATTGCGGGCATGAGCATTTGGAAACCGCCGAAGAATCCTGCTGTTAAAAGTGCGATTTTGTGTTTTTGGGTGTTAGGTGTATTTATCCCATTTGTAATAGAGACTGCAAAGGCATCCGCCGCTAAACCCATAGCGATTAAGATGATGGTTATGGCATCCACTGTTTACACTCCGTAGACTTTTTAGTTGTGCGATATAGATTTTTTGTCGTTGTTGGGTTTATGGTTTGAGAATTTGCTCTAAGGTGTCTGCTAATTGGTTAAAGTTTTTGAGAATTTTATCTGAGTGCGCAATTATCCAAGGACTTATACGCGGCATCTCTGTTATAGTTATGATGTGTTTACCTTTGCGTTTGGCGTAAAACATTTCCATACAGGCTCCTGCGGAAAGAATCGGTAAATAGACAATCATGATATCGCATCGCTCGGCATCGTTGAGGTCGCGTTCTACAAAATCAAAGGTGTTATATGTTTTCCACCAGTATTTCTCAGTGCCTTTGTAGAGGTTTTTTTCACGGTTCCACGGGTCGATAACTTCTAATCCCAGTGGCTGGCAGATGTCTTTTATGGTTTGGCGGTAATCCTGATTGTTTTCCATACCCATTATGGGGCCTGAGATGAAAACCTGTTTTGTCATGGTGTCACCATCAATGGGTTGTTTTCACGCTTAATATATTTTCAATAATGTCCAAATATGCGACATCTTTATGCGGTTCATTTGCCGCAATATCATGAGTTTTTCATGGTTAATGAATTTATATAATCGAACCACTGTCTTTTTTTATTTTGCAATATGTACATTTCACAGGTATTGACAATATATATTCGCTGTTATTTCACAACATTGCGCCCTATTTTAGCCTGTCCACAATTTATATCGAACACTATCAAAATTTATGCCGCTTAAAATGTACCTGACTTTACAGAATTTCGCATTTAGAGTCACTGTACAGCTTTTTTCCTTGTAAACCAAGCAGTTTATCAGAAATCTGCCTCGTGAGCCACAATAAACACTACAACACAACGCAAAACTTAAGCTATTCTGCTATATGTTTATTAGACCTTAGGGTTATTAGTGTTTAGTGGTAGAGCGTGTATTTTGTTGGCAAGTTATTGTGACATTTATGTTTTAAGTGTACATTTTTTGAATCATTTGGATAACGCACACTTGTTTTAGAATCGACAAATAATAACGCCTAAGGTCTATTATTTTTTTGTGGTAATGGTTAAAAATTTGTTGTAAATCTTATTATGGAGTATTTCTTGTTTATTGTATGGGTGTTTGTGTTTATGAGTGGTAGTTTATTGCAGCAAAAAATTGAAAGCTTTGACAAAAATAGTGTAATAAAATATGAGGTTAATCTTGCGCTTGGGGCTCTCAAAGGTTTTCGTCAAAAATTTCTTTTTGCTGAAAATCTTGCGACCATCGAGTGGCTCGATCCCGATAATCTCTTTAGAATCAATCCTGATGGTGTTGGTGAATTTTTTTATCTCTTGGAAAATAATCTTAACTTGCCAGGTTTATCAGTTCAAAACAGTTCTAATGCTTATCGTAATGCTCGTCTCCAAATAAAAGACTTTAGAAATTTGCTCCGCACAGTAGTGGATGAGCGTAAGACTTTGGCCCAGAAGGTGGATGCGTCTTGGGAACGTATCGGCGGGTTTGGACAGGATAAAAAACTTGCCAAAAAAATTATCTATTGCTTTAACTACGAAAAAGACGGAGTGTTGCCTATATTTAGTAATCAACATTTGCGCCATTTTGTTAATCGGGTTGTGGGTGCAGGTGTCTTGCAGATAAAATATCTTTCATTGGGACAGGAATATGAACATTATACCGTTGAGTTGTTGCATGTAAAAAATAATTCTGCAGTTGCTAAAAATTGGACTACGTTGTATTTCATGCGTTTTCTGTATCAGGTTTTTCCACCGCCCGATAGTGAACTTGTTGAGGCTAATGTGCCCGCAGAACGCAAAGGCGGCATGGTTGTAACTGATGAGCAGCTGGATTTGCAGGGATTTATGAGGTTGCTGGGTGAGTTGCAAAAGCAGGGTAAAGTTACTGGGGAGCAGTTTAGGGAAAAACGTGATTTATGGATGCGACAGCCTTCTGAACGTGAAATGTTGATGTGTCAACTAAAAAAACTGCTTGTGTAGTTGTTGGCTGCTTGTTTTGGTTAAAAACTTTTATAAATATGTACTCATTTTTGAGTAATTACTCAAATCTGGGGTAGATACTCTGTGTATACAGACCTCAAAACTCAAAAAAACCAAAAAAACATGACCGCCCTAATAATGGGCGTCATCGCAGGCGTACTAGCAATTTTTGCAGAAAGAGCCGACGCTCTTGCCACAGGCGGCCAAGCCACCCCACTGGGATACATAAACACCTACACCTGGCTACTTGTTTCAGCCACTCTGTTTGGCTTTGCAGGAGCCATCATAACAACAGAAATCCAAGCCCTAATAGGGCTCATCACAATGTCTAACCCACTTTCCTGGATGTGGCCCATCATAAACCTTATCTTCGCCATTACCGTAGGCGCACTCGCCCTTGGATTTACCCGCTTTCGACCCCAAACAAAAACCAGCACCAAACTTTTAACAATGAGCACTGCATGTGCAATCATGAATATTCCAATGGTTTACATCGTGATGGTCATAACACTTGGATTACCCCATATAATATACCTTGCCGCTCTCCCCATGTATATCACCCTACAGCTAATTCCATCAACACTACTAGCATACCTGCTAATTCGAACCCTAAAACGCTCCAAAGTCATATCCTGAGGCATACAATGATACCCAATAACTCCCAAACCAAAACAGACCTCAGCGAAATAATATCCCAACTATCCGATGGAAAAAACCTAAGCTACCTACAAACAAAATCCGTCGCCACAACCCTATTTGATAACCTCACCAATCATATCTCCCCCGCCAATACCCTTCCATTACTAATTGCATTCTTTGGCGGTTTAACCATAAAAAAACCCACCATAGACGAATTAGCTGGCATGGTCGAGGCCATGGACACTACAAGAACCTCTACTTTCCAATTCAAAAACGATAAACCCATTGTGACAGCAGGCGGCACCGGCGGCGATACCTTTCCAACAATAAACATCACAACACCCGCCATCATAATTGCTGCTGCCGCTGGTGCACACGCAATTAAAAGCGGCTCTAAATCTTTCTCATCAAAAACCGGATGTATCGATCTAGCCCAAACCTTAGGTATTAATGCCTATGTCCCACAACAAACAGTTGAAAAGTGCATGCACACCATCAAGACCTCCGTTTGGGCTTCAGAGGGCATATATCCCTGGATGAGGCCGCTAATCGAATTAGCCGCTAACCCAGCAGTTCATACAGTTATGCCTATGCTCTACTCATTGCGGCTTATGATTGCTGCTGGCCTCAATCCGTTTGGGCTCAAACGGCAAGTCAGAGGTGTGAGCCAACCATATACAGAAACAATCGCATCAGTTCTCTCAAAAAACGGTTATGAACGAGCTTTAGTAGTTTTGGGATATGGCACTGATGAAACAATACGGATAGATGAATTCTCCAATTTGGGCCGCAATATAGTCTCCGAAGTGACACCAAATGGCTCTGTAACTACAACCTGTTTTTACCCCGAAGATATAGGGTTACCCCGCGGAAAAGCAAAAGAGGTTATCTACCCCGGAAACCCCATCTTAAACGCGCAAGCGGTCCTGAAGGTACTCTCAGGCAAAGATCACAGTACACGACGCGACCTAATTCTGCTAAATGCTGCATCCATTCTCTATATTGCCGATACAGGTTCTGATCTCAAAGATGGTTACGAATTGGCTAAACAAACCGTCGACGATGGTACCGCCATCGAAAAATTGACCCAGCTAGTTGTGTTAAGCGGCGGCACAACAACATTTATAAACAATTCATAATCCAACATTAAAAAATAAGTTGCCTCCATAAAACTGATTTAATGTTATGAAATAGTTCTTACAATTTATATTTGACAGTTTGACCTAAAACAGTCAAAAAATAAATTGTCGCTCAAAAAATATTTGAAAAATAAGGGCATTATTGTAAAAATAACCAAAAACGCGTAACAACCCATATATGAATAATTAACAACTATTCAGTCATGTGTGAAACCATTAAACAAAAACGTTGCCGGCCCAACAAGAATGCACAAATAGCATCATAAACAGCCCTTCTACACAATAACACACCCCACAATACAAGCAACCCAACCAAAATACCATATCAGACTGTCCGAAAACTAACACAAATCCCAGAAAAACAAGAAAAGGACTGTTTTTCTCTGTCCGTTTCCGCCAAAAACACGAAAAATTCTAGTTTTCAGACAGTCTTCCCCAACAAAACCGTGTCCATAGTCACAAGCTCCCCTAAAACACTGGACATATTTTTCTTAACTTGATCCGAGTATCTGCAGTAATAAACTGCCAATTCACCCTCAAACCTAAGAATCACACAAACATCTCCCAAGCACAAATTTCAGCATTTAACCCCCCCAAATCAAAAATACGCCGACCAATCACTGCCCAGACAAACTAATAGCCACCTCATCAACATTAAGCTAACTCCATGTACAGGAGTATAGTGAATCTCCAAACGCTTCTCAATCTCTCTTGCTTTCTGAGCCGGAAACACCTCATAAAAAAGTTCTTCGTCAAAACAGATGGGTAGAATCAATAAGTTCCGTTGCGGTATGGTTGTATGGAACACTAAGGGCGAACATAAACAAGCTTGAAGAAGGAAACATGAGTGCACCCACATAAAATAGCGAAAGGCCTTATAATAACTAAAAAAGAAGAAACAATAAAGTATAATTAACAAACAACCCGGTGAGCTAAACACATACAAAAATAACGATTAAACATCTCAAAACTGTTTGAAAATAACCCCATACAAATATACTTATAGATGCATGCTTGAAACTTTTTCTCAATACATAGCAGGTGTTATGAATCTTTTTGAATCAATTTTTGATAAATCAAGATTCAACTGAAAACCAAAGAATCACCAATCCCTCAACTTGCTCCATACTCTTTAACTTCAGCTTTTTAGCCTCGGATGCTCTAAGAAAGCCTGCCCCATCTACCAGAGTCGGTGCATTTTTGCCCCCCCAAACATAGGGCATAATCCAAACAAACAACTCATCCACAAGATTTGCCTCAAAAAAACTCCACCGCACTTTTGCCCCCCCTTCCACAAGAACCCTCTTGACACCGCGCTCTTTGAGTGCTCCTAATAATTCCTGTAAATTAACTACTTCGAAACTTGAAATAAAAACATCAATATTTCTGCTTTTTAGAGACATAATTTTTTCTTTTGACGCCTGCTTAGTTGTTGCTATCAATGTGGGCGTTTGGTATGTATCTAAAATTTTGGCTGTTAGAGGTGTTTGAGCATGATTGTCCAAAACTATTCTGAGCGGATTTTTGCCATCAACATATCTTACCGTTAATGCGGGATTATCTGCTAAAACTGTATCAACTCCGACAACAATAGCATCAACAGATGCACGAATATCATGCAACATTTCTTTATGCCGAGCAGTCATAAATTGCATAAATTCTTTTCCATTTCGGTTATCAGGTGCTATTTTACCATCTATGCTCATGAAACCTCCAACAATGACTTCTATGTCGTGCATCTTGTTTTCCTTCATCGTTATAACCCCCCGGGTTGTATTAAAGCTGGATTGCCACGGGTTGACATAAAGGTTTGACTACCTACGCCAATAATGCTGTAGATCTAGTTAGTAAGGTTAAAATATTTAATTTTGAAACTTTTAACAATTGCAAGGAGCTTTAAACATGTCCAGAACAGTGTCGGAAGAGTTAAAAATCTGCAAATATCTTTTGGTGTGTTGTGCTGTGATTTCAATGTGGCGGTGTATGAAATGAGTGTGACGGCGGATTTAGATGCCGAGTTACGGCATTTGACCTACAAAATTGAGCATATGGCTGGTAGAATTGGAAAATATGGTCTATACCGAGCTAAAATTTTTCGTGAGATCGGCAAAGCAAGTTCTTTGCCTGCCTATAAAGATGAAATGGACACTTTCGCAAATAACTTAACCGATATTGCTTCGGCTTTTGACCCTTCTTATGGACTTGTTGCTAACATGACCTCTGCAGTATCTGATGTGTTGTATTTTCCGAAACGGGAGCTACATTCTGCTTTAACCCCCGAGCAGCACGCAAAAAAGCTGGGTGAATTGTCTACACACATAAAAGCTGTGAACAGGTTTGCTAAAGTTATTAAATTTAAACTTTTAAAAGTTAACGAGATAAATGAGTTATTTACCTCAAAATTTCAAGAAGCACCGTTTGATACAGAGGTACTCTCCCAAGAAGCGTTAAAGTCTCAAGATATTGCGCCTCATACAACTATAATTGTGCAGCTCCTCGACGAGCTTGAATTAAAGCTTGATGAATTCAAAAAAACTTTTGTTACAAATATGTATGATGAAAAATACACTTTTGCATTTGAATTGGGTGAAGTTTCTGTCATAATGCATGAGTTATTTGAGGCGGAGGGTAAAGGGCGTGCCCGTTCAGGTGGTCCTGGTGCTTTGTATGAGTGTGTTCATGATGCTCTAAAAACCCTGCCAGAAACCTTGGAAGTTTTGGCTGTAAAAAGGTTTGTGGGTGAAGCTAACGAAATCAATCTCGAAAAAACATTTGACGGCCTATGGGAAGCATTGAATAACATCCGCAAAGGTTTGTCTCTCGTAGAGGCTGATTACGTCAATAAAAAAAATATGGATATAACACCACTTACGTTGTCTATATCGGATGCAAAAAATATTAGTACTGATATTTCTCTTCAAGTAAAAGAGCTTAAAAAAATTGATCTTAAATTAAAGCCCCCACTTAAAGATATAAATCGTCTCGATGTTGATGATGCAATAAAGAAAATTGATGCACGGTTATCTTCTGTTAAAGCGGCAAACAATATGATAAATGATGCACTCGATGAAATTGAAAAGACGGTGAACAGTTGGACTGTCAGATGTATGCAAAAATAGTCTAAATCTACACTTTTTATGTGTATATTTATATGATTTTGACAAATATTGAACTGTTTTTAATCTGACTGTGATAAAAAAAAGCTTTCGCCATTTTAGACGGGTGCACTCCTATCCCTTCTCAAACTTGTTATGTTCTCCATTATGTTTCATGCAACTAATTGCAACAAAACGTATTGACCTATCTGACATGATCTGACAAAGAACCTTGTTTATGTGTTGTTCCTATAGAAAAACATGTATCTATAAGTGTTTTTTTATTGCCCTTCAAGTTCGCTTCATACGATTATTTGTGGTGGTGTATAATTTGACTACGATCCATATGTGTGAATTATTGTGTTTTGTGTATTTGAGTGTTGTGTAATATCTTGTGGTTAACGAATTTATATAATCGGGACAATCCCTTTTTAAACTAAGCCGCTGCCCTTCTAAAGGGCAGCGGCCATCAAAATCCACATCAAAGTCATCCTACTAGTAACCAAAATTGGGAACACTTCAAAACCACAACCCCCAATCTCTCAGAATACAAAATCAACGAAATCGAAAAAATGCTCCACTGCAGAGACCCCAAACACGGCTTCCTAACCTACAAATGCCTTAACTGTGAAGCCACCAAAACCATACCCCTAGCCTGCAAAAGCCGCATCTGTCCCCAATGCGGAAAAAAATACGCCGACCAATGGGCCAATGAACTAACCAACACCCTCTACCTCGTATCGCACCGACACATGGTATTCACCATACCCGCAGAGCTCCGAGTGATGTTTGAAGTGGATCAAAGCCTCTTTAAAGTACTCATGGATGCAGTCAGTAACACCCTGCAAAAAATGCTAAAAGACAAGCATAGCGCAATGCCCGGCATTGTTTGCGTGCTACATCCTTATGGAAAAACATTAAATTTGAATCCCCATGTACACGTTTTATTCACTGAAGGAGGTCTAACGAACGAGGGAAAGTGGGTTCGGATTTCTTTTCTAGAGTATAGATCTTTGAGACGCATTTGGCAATATCAATTACTCAGGTTGATTAAGCAGGCGCTGCCTAGGTCTTTGGAGAATAGTTGTTTGGTTCATAGGTTGTTTGAGAAGCATAAGGATGGGTTTTATGTTTATGCTAAATCTCGGGTGTTTGTGCCTAGGTGGGTTGTTGCTTATATGGGTGTTATTTGTGTCATCTGGATTGCTGAGTCGTGTATTTTTGAGTTTGATGTGGAGTCTAATGTGGTGATTTATTGGTATGGGGTGTGTGTCGGGTTGTGTGGTTTGTGATGGTGTCTGCTTTTGTGTTTATTGGTTGTTTGGTTGGGCTAT
>JAISPR010000049.1 GCA_031274765.1 Nitrososphaerota archaeon
ACTCTCAAATTTATAATTATTATAGTTTATCAGCTTTAAAAATTCAACCGTTTTTTATTTTTGCTTTCAGGATAGCACAAACTGAATTTAAAATATGCAGTCTTGTACTCTTCAAAAAAATTATTTGTAACTAAAGAGAAACCGCTGCGTATAAGAAAGTAGCTATGTCCGAGCCGTTCTACCGTGTACGACTAAATGAGGTAATGATTGGTTTTAACACTAATACAGCATCGTAAGAAACATCGTAAGAAACATCGTAAGAAACATCGTAAAAGCATCGTAAAAGCATCGCAAGAAAATAATGATGTAACGGTTTACTCTTCATGGGGTAAAGAGGTAATTAAGAATCAAACACCCAAAAAGTGTGTGAAACTATTTGGGTGGAGGGGTTTTGTTGAGTCCGTGGACGGTGATTTGGTTTTTTTCGATTATGTGTTTTGTTTCTTCGTCAAATAAGCCCAAGCTGCGTTCTTCTTTGAATGTTCTTGCGATAGGTAACTTTTGTTGTTTATTGTTTTAAGTCTGAAATGCCAACCCTCACGCATAAGTGTTAGTATCAAGTGTTCTTTTGGTGTGCTTTCTATAACCTGCGGACAACCCCTGTCTAAAGGAATCTTGGCTGGTTCTGTAAAAGACTCTAAACGTTGATTAAATACTTCAGAATGCTGCTCAACCACCAGTTCCTCTTTGAGAGGTTGACTATCCATAGAGGCATTGTTTGGTTGGTTGCTAAGCATATTTACGACTTCGATAGTTGCCATTTCAGGATGATCCGCTTCAAATCTTGCCGAGCTAGCTACTAAGGTGGCGTTCCACTCCAAAAGCTTCTCTTGTAGTTTCTTCTCATCGGTTTGGCTGGGTACGATAAAGACTGTTGGAAAACCCATCTTGCGATTGCGACTATAGTTGTTCTCTAAGCGGTCCCAGTGTCTCTGTGGGTAGCATTCGACCTCTACTGCAAAGCTTCGCGGGTAATCCCAACAAGAATGATCAATAAACCCTTTAGCACCCTCAACTCGTGAAGCAGGCAGAGTAGGGGTAACGTAAAGATCCGCCAAGCTCTCATCAGTCTCACCATCATCCACGCGCACGATCCAACCGTTTTGCCAGTAAATTTTCCGTTGCGCCATAATTGCCGAAATATGCTCAACACCCCCTCTGCTTTTTCGCCCCGAAAAGAAACATCCAACAAACGCTTAGCCCCACGATCACTCAAATCCAAACACCAAAACCGCGTACACACATCTCTAGCCGTAAGCGTCTTTTTACCATACGCAAAAGACTCCTCACGCAACTGACACACCGTTTCATCCTTAAAAACCAGCCAAGCATCACGCCTCGCATTATCAATCGTAAGATTCTTCAAAGCATTAACAAACCCCAACCCAGAAAGCACATACGACTTAGGCTTAGTTGGTTCATACAGGAGGTGTTTTTGCAGAGTTTCTTCATCAATTGAACCACCATTTAACCTGACTGTAAGAAGAATCACCCACTCCACAGGGGTCACTGGCCAGTCTAAAAATTCACGCTGCACAGAACAAGTTTTTTACTTGCCCCATCAACTCATCCACATCAACTACGCGACCACAGTTGTTTAGGCTGTGCTTGATTACTTCGTTAGGGTTGTTTGGGCCGGTTTGGTGGTCGATTGTTTGCAGGACCTGATATTCACGGTTCCCACAAAACGGCGTCGAAACAAAAAACAAGTGCCTTGGCAGATTCATCAAAGTCTGATACCCATAAACCTTAGGATAAAACTTTTCAAGCACCCGAGCAGTATCCTCTCCAACTCTAAAAGAGACTATTGTTTCGCATGTTTGGGTGATGGCTGCTTGGATGTCTTTGCGGTATTGTTCGATATATTGGCTTGCTATGGTCATGTAGACCTTGAACTTTCGTAGCGACTGCAGGGTTTCCGAAATGCTCTTTGTTATATAACGATACGCCTCATCCACATACACAAAAAACGGTTCACGATCCCCCTCAGAAGTATCTTCACGAAACATAGCAGCCGTGTACGTTGCAGAGAGGATTAAGCTGCCTAAAAAGTTGGCAATATCCGTTGTAATCCTACCCTCCGGCAAATCCACAATCACTATTTTTTTCTTATCCATAGCCTCCGAAAATTTATGTCGCTTTTTTCTGCCATAAACATAGGCACAATTATTCGTTCTTGAACAAGACGATACAACTTAGTTAAAACAGCTATAGAAGCATCTTTAGGCATATTCTCATACTGTTTTGTCCAAAACGTCCTAACATTATAATCCCTACACTTCATAAGGAGCATCTCACGGAAGTCTGGATCCGAAAGAATCTTGTACAAATCAGGTAGTTTTGCGGATTCTTTCTCCATGAGTAGATAGAGGGCGTTTAGCAGGATCATGTCAAGGCGTGGTCCCCACCAGCGTTCGTAAATTTTCTCAAGATTATCCATAAACATACGAGCAACAACATCACGCTGATGCGGATCATGATGCTCTAAAAAGTTAATTTGAACCACTCGATTACCAAACTTGTTCTCAAAAGCCGACCACGGATTAATGTAAACAACCCTGTCCCACTGCTCAGGCGGAATATGAGATAAAACAAGTTGTGTAAGGTCACTATGGGAGTCAATGGCCATGAAACCTTCATCGTAATCTATATGTGGCTTTATCATGGAGAGCAAAAAACGTGTTTTACCCGACCCTGGAAAACCCATAACTAACGAGTGAATACGATCAGAACCATAGACACCACGCTTTAATTTCTTGCCAACAACGGGGTCTGTTTCAGCGTCAACACCTAATATATGTACTCTGGGTTTGTTTACGTTTGGGGTTGGAGTTTGGTTGCTCATGTTCTAAACCTTCGGTTCTGCAACTCTATGTTTGCTCTTTTAAAAAACCCAAAAAACTAAAGGTTGAAGTGATAAATGTGAATGAACCATGCAAAAACCCCCTAAACCCAAACTGCCCAAACGAAGATATTGTTGTGTACATACAAATCGGACAAGAGAGATATCCTATATGCTGTCAATGTTGGGCTGAACTGGCAGAATCTAATGCGGAATGGAATGAAACAGGATTAAAAACTGAAGAAAAACAATGCTTAACCACACAGGATTGAAAAAAGGGAAGTCTGCGAAAAGGCATATATAACCTATACCACTCTTGCCAAAGGTGAAACTGTAAACTCTGAAAGTATAATCAAAATTTGCAAGGCATTAAAAATTCAGCCGAGCGATATTATGAGGGCCCTATAAAATGTCACTGGAAAAATCAGAGCAAAAATTATTCGAGGAAATCTCAGCATTAATTGACCAAACAAAACGCAATATCAGCAAAAGTATTGATATGGCAACAGTTGGTTTGTTTTGGCATATAGGGAAAATGACCAATGCACATATTTTGAAAAATAAGCGTGCGGACTATGGCAAACAAATTGTCGTTTCATTGGCACGACAATTAGAAGAAAAATATGGCCGAACATTTAACGAGAAAAATTTTCGCAGAATGTTGCAGTTCTCCGAACAATTTGATGATGTGCAAATTGTCGTTTTGCTGAAACGACAATTCAGTTGGACGCACATGCTTGCGTTATTACCCCTTAAAAATATGGATGCACAGTTTTATTATGCCGATAGAGTTACGCAAACTGGGGCAAATGTGAAATCTTTGCGTGAGATGATTAAGCGAAAAGAATTTGAACGAATTGATATTGCCAATTCTCGGCTTCCTGATGAAGAAATTATACCGTTTAATACGTTTAAAGATCCTTATCTGCTTGATATGTTTGGTCTTTCAGACAAATTTTTGGAGAAAGACCTTGAAAGTGCTATTTTGAACGATTTGGAAAACTTTATTCTTGAATTTGGCAAAGACTTTACTTTTGTTAAAAGGCAAAAACGTATGATTTTGGATGGTAAGGATTTTTATCTTGATTTGCTGTTTTACAATCGTGAATTAAGGCGGTTAGTTGCTGTTGAATTAAAAATTGGCGAGTTTCTTCCACAGCATAAAGGGCAAATGGAGCTATATTTGAAGTGGCTTGATCGATATGAACGTAAAAAGGGGGAAAATTCACCTATTGGGCTGATTTTATGCACGCAGATTTATCGTGAGCAAATAGAACTTTTGGAAATGCACAAGGATGGCATTGTGGTCGCTGAGTATCTGACAAGTCTGCCCCCGAAAGTGGAGTTTGAGAAAAAAATCCGTTTGTTAGTTGAAGAAGCAAAAGAACGTGTGGAACGTAGAATGCTTTTAGAAAATAATGGCGATATGAAAAGATTAACTGATGGCAAATCTGATGACAGCGAATAAATAAAAAATGTTTAAGTAAAAGATGGAATTGATGGAACTATTCCAGGAGTATTGCGTTTGTTTCTGTGTTTTCGGTAAACCAGGGTCAGTAGTGTAACGATAATTCCTACAACAGCTAGAACAATGATTTGCTGGCATGTTTTTGGCAATGAATGGGGCTCCGTGATTGCGCTATCCGAATAATTGGTATATGCGATAGCAGTTAGGTCTGCTACTACAAACAATTTGTTATATGCTGAAACTATTGGTAAGAGGTAGTGTTCAAAATTTGTTGATCCAAATAGTGTACCTGTTGATTTATTGAATGCCAAAAGGTCAACACCTGTGTTCAAAAATACAGTGTTGTTAAGGACAGCTATTTCTGTTTGCACAGACGGATATGAAAAGAAATCACTATTGAATTTAAACGGACTTGTCCATATAACGTTGCCTTCTGTCAAATCTAAGCTATACAAAAACCCTTCATATTGAAAATTATTGGTGCTCTCAATATATTCCATCGTTGTATAGCTCCAAAAAATTCTTTGTGACTGAGAATCAACTTGTATAGACGATATTCCTGAACTAACAGCAGATGAAGCAAATGGCGTCTTCAATGGTACCTCCCAAACTAAACTGCCCTCTGACAAATTAAGCATACATAAATATCCATCTGATGTTACAAACAGAAGTTGTTCTTGATAGATAACAGGTTCATAGATTGCAGTTTTGAGATCAAGATTCCAAAATATGTTACCCGTTGTGGCATCAACTGAGAGTACAGTTTGCCCAGTGTCAGAATTTGTTTCGTTGCAGTTCCAAAAGATAATACTGCCGTTATAAACTAAGGGTTGATTGTTGCTAAACCATGGAATTGACCACAGGATGGTTCCTGTGTCGGAATTGATACGGTAGACTCCATTGTAAAAATTGTTGCCGCTGGGATATATACCTGAGGCGAGGACCAAGTTATCATCAAATGCCCAAACGTTATCGTTATAGGGCATATTTGGCGGGTTAGTGCTTGAGGGCGAAAATGTCTCCCAAAGCAGTACTCCTGTGCTGACATTGTATGCTCTCCAACCAGTTTGTGCTACGTATAGCCGACCGTCTGCAACTGCAAAAGCCGTGGGTGTGCTTTTGGATCCCCAAGATGTTTCTACTATAGCTTGGAATTGGAGCGGCAAAAGTTTGCCCGTATTGGCATCTACAGTGATTACTTGACCTTCAGCTACACCAGCGAAAACTATTCCATCTTGTACAACAAGAGGCGCTCCCGCATACGATCCGCCCCCTACAGTAATCTGCCATAGATTCTTTCCAGTTTGAGCATCAAAACAATTCAGGTCATAATTACTAATAACGAAAAGTTTTCCTTCGGCTATTGTATATGTGTTAGCAAAGTTTTTGATGGTACATTGGTATAGTATTTCTGTTTGAGCGATTGAAGAAATACTGTTTGAAGAAGCATAAGCTGATTGATGTTGAGTTTGGAAAGAAGTTAACCCAAAAATAGTAATCAGTATTATGATAAAAATAGTGAGTGGCATTGTCAGTTGCCGATGTATTTTCAAAATAGAACAGTTCTCCGATGTAGCACCAAAACTTTGAGTTTAAACAATCAATATACTACTGGTATTAAGTTAATAGGCAGTTAAATTAAGTTAAATTGCGCGGTCTTTTTAATGTTTCCTGATTTTACAGTGTTAGCAAATAAAAAGTGAGTTGACCAGATGAAAAATTTTGATGCTGTTCAATCACGGAATTTGCCTATTCTGTTGAGTAACGGTTTTTACGTAAAAAAGGGAAAATTAGCGAAAAAGAGCGAGCGGTTATGGCGATATCGCCATTAACGGGCAGGTTCGAATCCAACATCCCCTGTAATTATGCAGGGAGTTTGTCTAGCACCTCACGTATATGGTGAGAAATATTGCCCGATTCACCAACCACATACTATCGCCCTTGTAACATCAAGACTTACTAACTCACCATCGGATTGCAAAAAAGTAGTATAGCTTTGGAAGGGCAGGTCGTTATAAGAATAATGATTTTTTGCCCAATTAAAAAGGGATTGTCCCGATTATATAAATTCGTTAACCAGAACAAAACCTCAACGACCAAAAACAAATCACACCACAAACAACAAAAATCATAAAATAAACTCATCAAAAACCATCCAAACACCAACATCTAGAAAAACCATTATACCTGCCAAAAAATAAAATAATTCGACAAACTATACTAAAAATTTATCATGCTTCATCTGTACAATAACAGAAATAACAAAAATTATGCTAAAACTGAAACGTAAGAAAATATTTGATTTTTAAATATGTCATTTTGGAATGTACTATAAACATGATCCTTGACATAAACAGGATAAAAATTGCCAAGAATTACACCCGCAAATCATCAACATCGGACGCATACGCGTTGGATTATACAGTTTAACATACAGTTTATTGATAAGTTAGCCCGGTAAGGGAACTTCGATATATGTACTATTAGTGTATATCTCAACAAACGGATTATCGTAGAGTTTATTGAAATTTTCTAAATCAGACCGCTGAATCGGAACTTTCCCGTGATAATACAAAAACTGATTAACATCACCTTGTGAATATATGATGTATTGATAAAATTGGAAATCGACCATATTAGATTGGTTGGTCACGGATTCTAAGATGTTAAGATAATGAGGATACTTGATTGAATAGGGGGACTGGAACCACATTAAAAAGGTAGGTGAGGGGGTCATAGAAAAATACGCGGCATCCACAGGAACATGATTAAGATAAAAAGACGCCCCTACAATTTCTGAACGGGCCACATTTTCAACTGTTATACCGCCATAGTGCGCAGGCACACTTATAAAAATCAGCGAACTAAGAAGAACTGCTAAAAGAACAGGTTTTTTGGAGATAAACTTTACACAAATAAAAGAGAGGGGAATAAGCATAAACATGAATCCCCGAATTATCGTTTCTGACATACCATAAGCAGTTACCACAACAGGTAACGCCATACCAATCATACAAATTAACCAGAATTTTTCATCGGAGATTTTTTGTTTTGTAAATTTAAAAATTGATGTACTTATAAAAATAATGAAAATTAGAATAGATAATAACATCGTGTAATATCTAAAGCCATTAGTAACGGTTTGCTGTAATGACCCAAGAAGCTGGGCACGCCCAAACTGGAGACTAAACAAGTTGGGCAATTCTTGTAATGTACTATGGAGAGTCCATTGGGTAAAAGGGAAAGCCCATAAGATCAAGAAAGCAAATCCAATGATGACAAAGTATAGAGCAATATAGCGGCCTCTATTTTGTCCTATGAGCACTAAGGGCACAAAACAGGCCAGGAGCATCATAGAAGTAAAAGCATGAGAAAAAATAATAGTTACTGAAAAAATTAAAAGTAAAACTAATAATGCACGGTTAGGGGATTTTTTCATGTAAGCAAATTTTGTAAAAATGAGAAATACAAGAGCGAAAAATACAAAAGAGAGCTGTTGGGGGCTATAATAGTTACCAGCAACCCACCACCAACTCGCTAAAAACCATAGGGTACCCATTATTGATATTGATGGTTCAAGTTTTATTCTGAAAATAAGATAGATTATAATCCCAATTAAGGCTGTTAAAAGTGGGGGCGCAATCCGACAAATTAACGCAAGAGGGATTCCGGTTATGGATGTTAGAATCGTATTGAAAAACAGAAATCCAGGAAAATTGTGGTATTTATATATACTATAGCGATCTTCGGGCAATTTGCCAACTTCAGTGATTTGTTGCCCTTCTGCGGCTGGATAACTTACGCCCAGAAGCACCGCATTTTCTTGAACTATTGAGGGTACTACAAAGAGGTATAAGATGGACAAAACAAAAACGACGGATAACCATTTTTTTGATTTTCTGCCAAGAAATAGTAGAGATACAACTGAAAAAAGACCCGCCCAATAA
Source organism: Nitrososphaerota archaeon (assembly GCA_031274765.1). Classification (GTDB taxonomy): domain Archaea; phylum Thermoproteota; class Bathyarchaeia; order Bathyarchaeales; family Bathycorpusculaceae; genus Bathycorpusculum. The sequence goes on from JAISPR010000049.1 coordinate 8,258, forward strand.
AAAAGGGGTAGTTTTCCAGCAAGGCCATAATCAGTTGGGGAAACAAAAGGAACTACCGTGGTTACTAAAGTGAGAGCTACAATTACAAAGCTAAATATAGCTAAGAAAAGACGAACAGAAATCCACGATTTAGTGTTCATATTTTTGCCCCATAAGGAAACTAATTATGGCAGTGTGCCAACATAGAATAGTTTTTACCAGCCAAGTTTTATGTGTTACCCATAAATTAAGGGTAACTTTTTTCTTCAAACCTTGGAAATTGGCCAACATGTCTGGAGTCAATACGAATTTAATTCTGCACCAAAATAACTATTCTAAATTAGCGCCCGGCCTAATTTTTAATTCCTAAAAAACTAGTTTTGCATAGCAGCTACACGAACTAATCAGCGTATTTTTCCCTTATTTGTTCAACAATAAAGTTCTTTTTAGCGATTCATTTACCACAGGTCTGAATCAGAATTATATCCAGTTGGAAAGGTAACCTTTCAACTCTATATTTATGGCCATTTTCAGATCTTTATCTGCAAAAATAGCCGCTTTTATGCCTGAAAAAATTAGAAGACTAAAATAACCAAAACTTATACACTTAACATAGAGGTCATTTTTGAAATATTTTGAAACAAAAGCTGAGATGGACTTGCCCGAGTTAAAAAAATCTACATATAATCGGTCTTTACCCACACGATGATTATGCAAGATAACCGCTTCAGAGGAATAATAGATACTTAGATCAGCCTTCAAAATGCGATAAAAAATGTCTGGATCCTCAGAACCAATAGCTTTTGTTCCACGACCCAAATTTATGTCATAGAAACCAATTAAATCAAAAACACTCCGTTGAAATGAACAAAAACCATACCCAACCGCCCAAGGTACAGGCGTCTGTTCACCTAATCTTTTTTGACCTAATTTAGATAGAGTTGAAAACAATCCCCGAATTTGCAGATTCTTTTTTGAAAAGATTTTGGAACTATGGCCTCGGTCAAAACTCATTGTTCGCTCATAGAGATTACTGGAAGCATCTTTTCTTAACGCAAGCATTCTGCCAGTGACACAAAAAATTTTAGGGTCCTCAAAGGGTTTTAAAAGATTGGTCAACCAACCATTTGTAACAACAAAGTCATCGTCTGCAAAAACAAGTATTTCCCCTGAACTGTTCTGTATCCCGTAATTTCTGGCTTTTGAAACACCACTTTCTGCAAAAAAAAGATACTTACCATTAGCCTTTAAGGTATTAGACCGATTCGTTTCAATTATATGACTAACGTTACTACTATCCACCACCACTAACTCGAAAAATTTGTCAGCTACATCATTAATAGAATTTAAACAACACGCAAGGTCATTTGGCCTGTTTTTTGTTGGAATAATTATAGACACCCGTAGTTGTTTCATAAGTTAAGACACCGTTTTTTAAATTAACTCGTCTATATAGACGGTTTTATGTGTTTTTAGGCTCTGTTTAGCAGCTGTGGACACCGCGGTCACCATCAAAGCTTCAGCACCGGTTATTGGTGGTCTGCTGTTTGTTTTGACAGCATCTATGAAACCAGCGATGCTTCGGGAATGATAGGTAATGCCACCGCGGAAGTATTTTCCTGAAGCAACAGAGGCAATCATTTTTGTTGCGTCTCTAAATGTGCGATTCATTTCAGTTAAAGGGGACAAAACCTGTCCATGCGTTTTGTACCAACGCCCATTACGAATATCACAAACGATACGTCCAGCAGTACCATGGATATCGAGATTAAATAAGAAAGAGTCATTGAGCCAAGATATGTCAGCTAAAGCCAAAGAGGTGTCTTTAAATTGCATAGAAACTTGAATGTGACTAATAAAATTAAAGCCGCCAGTAAAATCACCCCCTTGCGCAGATACGGATTCTACAACAGAAGGATTTGACCACAATAACATATCGATTAAATGAGGCCCGAAATCATCTAAAGCACCACCTTCATGGTACAACCAGCGCCCACTAGTCCACGATGAAGGGCAGGGCGTATGTGCAACACCTATCATAGAAACAATGCGGCCCAGTTTTTTTTGTTGCAGTACCGCATGAACTTGTTGAGCTACATCAACGCTACGGTAATTAAAAACAACACCCAACTGCACCCCTCTATCTTTGACTGCTTCAAGCACTCTTTTGCCTTCCTCTAAATCCAGAGTTAGGGGTTTTTCAGCAAGAATATGTTTTCCCAGTTTTGCGGCATAGAGAATTATGTCTGCATGTGTAAAACTTGGGGTGCAAACACTAACTATATCAGCATCTGTTTCACTCAGAGCTTTTTTGTAATCAGCATAATATCGGTTAATACCAAACTCTTTGGCGACATCTTTTGCTAGTTGCTCATAACTATCTACTACACTAACTATTTCAACCTCTGGAATCGTTTGGAAAACAGGAATATGCATCCGTCTAGCTACGGCGCCGCATCCGATAACACATATTTTCATAATTGGTTCCCGGTGGTCTTTCTTTTAAACGCTCTGGCTTGGAAACGCAGTGCCAGCTTAAATAGCAGTGCTTGAGAGTTGCTCCACTCAAAGTCTCTTTTAACATTCTCTAATCGCTCGCCCACAAGCACATAATTGGGGTTGCCCACACCTTTTTTAGTAGCTAAACAAATGTGTCCAATCCGGCGAGGGTTAAATCCCATGATTTTGGCGCATAGAGAATCGACTGCAACAGCATCATGCCCTGCAACAATTAACTCTGAATGGATGGGAGGACCAAAAGAAGGCCCCCATATTCCACCGGTGCCAACAATACCATCAACAATACAAAAGTCAGGTGCGCCTATGGCCAAATTTAGAGCTACAATTGCTTTGTCGATGTTTGGATGAAGTTTTTGCTTGTCTATGCGGGGGTTGCAACCAAATTGGTTCTTTAGGCAACAGGTGATATTTGTCAGTACATTAGTTTTTAATTTGGGTAATGTGATGAAGTAGGCGTCAGTAAATATTTTGGGTACAAAAAAAGTATAGCCGAATTCAGAAGCTTTTTCAATGCATTCATCTTTGGAGAGGTTTAACCATTTGGCGTTCCATTTTTCCATGACTGGTAGAAGGCCAAACCATTTAATGAATAGGTCAGCAATCACAACGCGGCCATCACTTTCAACAATATAGATGGCTATGTCATTGTTTATGTGTTCGCGTAGGTATTTTAGAAGGGCATCTAAAAAGGTTGGGTGGGTAATTGCGCCTGTATCAGGGGTGCGAGAATCACAGAGGTTAATTTTTATTACGATTTTTTTTTGATTTGAGAGTTTTATTCCGCCGGCGAGTTCTATGGCGCGTGGAAGGTTTTCGTATACAGACTCATATGAGGAGTGTATGAGGCTGACTAAGGAACCGTTCATGTATGTTTCACCAATTATTTTTGAGTTCAGACTGCGTAAAAACTCCAATAAAATTCATCAGGTCACTACATACAGCAATAGGGAAGAGAGGGGTATGCTGGCTGTAGTGTTTAGTGATGTTTTTTGACTTTTGCGTAGTCTGAGTTTTCAATTTTTATTATGAGCATTTTGATGGATTTTTCAAGAAACCCGAGTTGAGTATACAGTATTTTATTATAGGCGACCTCCGAAAACCCATATTTTTCCAAAAATCATCTGTTAAAAACCGTACAAATATGTTATTTGGTTTTCTGGAAGGGTGTTTTCGGAGGTTGCTATAGAGTTATTTTGTGTAAGTGTGCTTTTGGAGTTTTAGTTTGAATATTTTTCGGTTTAAATTTTGTGTATGTTTTAAAAGATAGCGGTGGTTCGATTTTGGTAGTTCAAACTGAGTTCATAGTATAAAAATTCAGCCTGTGACCTTTTGCTATTTATAGACTATTGTTATATAGTAGAATAGCTTAAGTTTTACGTTGTATTGTGGGGTTTGTTATGACTTATGTAACAGATTCTCGATAAGTAGTTCAGTTTACAAGGAAAAAGGATGTACATGTGATCCTAAATGTAAAATTCGGTTAAAGGTATATGCACACATTTTTAGAAGTGTAGATTTTAAACTATTCCACTATACTTGCTACCTGTTTATGTTCGCAGTTAGTGGTCCATACAACAATTAATCGCAATGAAATTTTTTGAGTCTACGCACCAGTTTGATAAAGAACATAGATGAAAAGTTTGATGGGAGTGTTTCATTACCGGGAACAAAAACCGACAAGATAACCAAGAAAAACCATGAGAGTAGACATCCAAAGGGTACAACACCTAAAAAGACCGGTTTTAACGTTTCCACGCAATAACATTTGTGGTGTACCCCTAAGCAGAGAGAGCAAATAGTTTTTTTCAGTTCTCAGGGGTTCTTTACTGGTTTGGTTACCACTTAAAACGAACGCCTTCGAAAAACCTTCAGCATAAGACCGACGCATTACATAGGTAAAACAAACCCTATGGGGAGCAACCACATGATGAACAACTGCATGAGGATCATAAATAATTGTTGACCCAGCCAACGTGGCGGTGACACGCATACCAAACTCTGTGTCATCATGGGACATTAGCATACAGCCAACCCGCCCCATGTCAGTTCTAAAAAAGCCAACATTTTCAAATACCCGGCGTCTAAAAGCCATATTACACCCGATGGGGTTTCTGATGGGCATTTTTTTTATCGGTAGACCTTTATAGGAACAGCCAATTGTCCAGTATAACTCTTCAGGAAGCCATGCAGGGCGTTTATCGGGCCATACAGGGATAATATGCCCGCCTACACCAATAGTTAGAGGATTATTAAAGTTGCTTGTGAGGTTTTCGAGCCAATTTTTTTCAGCCACTGCATCGTCGTCGATAAAAGCAAGGAAATCAGAGGTACAACTTTTTACACCCATGTTTCGGGCCGCAGATAGACCAAAAACATCACTGACCACAAGTTTAACAGAAGATCCTAAGCGTTTTGTATAATAAGAAACTAGTGTACTGTTGGGATCTATGGCAATCACTATTTCTTTGGGAGGCAGGGTTTGTTTTTTAAGGGATTCAATGCAGTTCACGACATCGTCTGCGCGATCTATTGAAAACACAGACATTATAACAGAAACATCTATCAAAGCATACACCAGCCATCAATCATAAAGGCATTAATTTTATAGGAATCAATATTTTGTTGTTAACCAAACAGGGTTTAGCTGTGACTTTTATCAAGGGTAATTGATTTACTACTTTTGAAGTTTCAATCTCGTTTTATTGACTATCTTTAGCAGAGGTATCGGAGTGGTGAAAACCATCAAAGTGCCCCGCCAACAAACAGACATGATGAAGTTAAGAGAAGTAAATAGAGCAAAGGCAAAGACGAAAATGCCAAAAGAATTGAAATTAAATAAAGCCACAGCTTTGTTGGGAAGTAAAATTTAGTCTTTCGCTATTTTAGGTTGGTGCACTCATTTTTCCTTCTTCAAGCTTCTTATGTTCTCCACTATACTCCATACAACATTATACCGCAACAAAACTTATTGACCCCACCCACCTAATTTGACGAATAACCAGAGTACAAATAGGGATGGGATAAATAGTATCAAATTATATTACTCATATAAAACATGACATAGAAAACGGCCCATCAATATTGCGGAAATAGCAATAATCACATTTGATAGTAGTACCTGATAAGAGAAAATGACTATCAAGGGGTGAATTTTTGGTTACTTGTGTGAGGAGCGGCTCATTTGGTGTGGCTCAAAGGGCATTCTATGAGAGATTATGGGTGGCAGGCAGGGTTGTGTTGAGCCAAAGATAGACGTATCTGTTTTGGTATTGAGTTATCGATACATTGGGGTTGTATGCCCAGAGTTCAACAAAAAGCTGATAGTAGTAGCCATTATTGTCTGGGTCATATCGAGTGAGTTTATTGACGTTGAATTCTATGTTGTTGATTGTTATGCTTTGGAGCAGGGTTAGATTTTCAGCAGGTGAGGTTGTTGATATGGAAAAGTTTAGGGGTATGGTTGAGTTTTTGTTGTTTTGGATAACGGTACGGTATTCGTAGAGGGTTGGCTGGGAACTTGCGGTTTGGGTGTCACTATTTGGGGCAGGCTCGGTTTGATTTCTCAGTTTAACATTGCATATGTAATAAGTTGACGTGCCCATGTAATTGCCAACGCCTAGATAGATGCTGTAATTTTGACCGGGGATAATGTTGAAGGGGAGGTTTTGGGCTGTTTTTTCTGGACCTAATAGGTAGAGTTCAGAAAAAGTTTCACCGTTAGGTGAGGGTATGACTTCAACAATTAGGGGTGATGCAAGTAGCAATATGCCGATTGTACAAATGGAAGCAAAAATAATGCGGTAATCAGATAACTGTATGTGGGTGATGGGGTTTTTTTTATTTTTTAGGTTGTAGTGTTGTTTGAATTGTTTCCAGATTATGAACATGCTTATGGTGAGTAAGGCAGAGCCTATGACTGTTGTGGCAAGTTTTATTAAAAAGGCATTTTGGTTTTCAATGAGGGTGGATTCTTTTAGGGTTTGGGCGTCTGCGATTATTTGTTTAGAAATTTGGATTGTTTTATCTGCGTTGGATAGGGTTTGGGTGTTGTTATTTGTTTTGTGGGCATTTTCGGCTTGGGATAGAAAGGTTGAAGCAATGTTTAGTTGATTTAGTAGGTGTGTTGTGTTTGCATGTATAGCTTCAGTGTTTAAAACTGTGTTAAAGGCTTGTTCAAGTGTTTGTTGGGCTTCTTGGAGTTTTATGGCTGTTTGGTCTGTTTGTGCAGAGACGATGAGTTCATTGTAGATAGGTAGGGTAACAACCAGGCCTATGAGGAGAAGAGTAGATAATTTGAGAGTGTGGGGTATTGGTATTGCCTCCAGGGTTTTTAATGAGTGTTGGGTAACTTTAAACTTGTGGAGAAGGGTTAGTGTGGAGTGGGTTTATGTGGACTGTTTTTGGTTGGGTGATTAATTGAGAGACCCGGGGGGTTCGTTATTTTAGGTGGTGTTTGCTATTCTTTCTCTAAACTTGTATGTTTCTATATTTTTCATACAACTTTATTGTAACGGAATTTGTTGATTCTACCCATGTTTTAGCGAAGAATCACATGTGGGAGATTTTTTAAAAATTATAATTTTTCGTGTTTTGTAGAAAATGAATGGAGAAAACCGTTTTTTCTTGTTTTTTGAGGATTTTTACTAGTTTTTATCGGTTTGGGGATTGAGAAATAAATCTATCAGGTCCCTTCTTGGCAGAAGAGGATGCGAATATGGGCATAGCTACGCCTGTGTTTTGGTTACTTTTTTCTCCTTCTTGTGATGATATGGTCTTTGGACCAGCGAGATTTAGTTGTTAAGCATACAACTTTGGGTTATATATTTTTTTTTCACCTGTTTGCTTCATTGTATAGGTACAAAAAAACCACAAACGTATTTTGCAATACATAAGCAGTGCAATATTGTGACGACTTTACATATAAATACACCATAATGTTTAATGAACCTCACTAGAAAACACGCCACAAAAAACCAGCAACTTACACATAATTAACTCAAATATTCTTGACAATAAAACGAGAGTGTTGCAAAAAATATTACAAAGAAAACAGATATTCTATACAAACAACAGATAAAATATCCAAAATGCAAAACCCACACTACACAAAAGCAGGATTCAACCACAACAAACAACATTAAAATACAGAACCACAAACAAAACACACCTACAACTTCTACCCCACGTCAGTGGACTATCCATAAACGACATTAAACGCATACTAAAACCCAACCCTCCACCCACGTGTATTGGGTAAAAAACTTTCCCTAAGACCTATCAAAAACCCACCCCAAAGCGAAGTCATAATTGAACTAGATAAAATGGGCACTTTCTACGATCAAAAAACAAAGTTTAAGTCTGGAAAACGTATTGTCAAACTACCGAAGAGTTGGTAGATTAGAAATGCGAAAACCCAAGCGCCCAAACACTAAAGAAAATGCTTAATAGGCGCAGGCTTTGGATGTAAGATTTTTTTGCAGATAATTGGGAAGCATATGCGAAGTTGATTTTATGAGTTGTTGGTTCAAACTAAAGCTGAAACACAGGGGTGGAGTGGAATAATTTTTGTCAACGGCATTGTTCGGGAAGTTTCGTCGAAGGGTTATATGTTTCTATGAGTTTGCTTATGATTGATTTGATGGTTTTTTATTTGCTTGTTTCCATGTTGATGGTGTGCGTGAGGAAATCTGGAACCTTGTGTGCAAGCCTTTTTGAAATATTCTCGATAAAACAACCAAAATGAACCCGACCCAAGCACCATAAACAAACAATAAACACAACACCTAAATCAGCACTTAGGGCAGACATCTTTCTCAATTTTAGGCTCTTTGTCCAAACAGGTAGTAGACCAAGCTTCACTTGGAAAAATTGGTTGTGCATAAAGGAGAATATATGCAAGTTTGGAGAAGAAACAAGATAATGCAACCTCCAAAAACTCCATTTCAGAAAACCAAACAACATAGTTATACGGTTTTTAGCAAATGATTTTTGGAAAAATATGAGTTTTCGGAGGTCGCCATAAACACCACCTAAAACGCTAAAGGCTTGTTTGTTGGAATTTTGTTAATCGTTTAAGGGGGAGATTGTCTAAAAACTAGAATTTTTCGTGCTTTTGATGGAAACGGACGGATAAAAACAGTTCTTTTTTTGTTTTTCTGGGATTTTTGTTAGTTTTTGGACAGTCTGGGGGGTTTTTTTCCAGACAAGTTGAAAGGTGACTATGCATTTGTGGCCCTACAGGAATTCTTTTAGTTAGAGACTTATCAAATATAAATCAGAACGATGCCAAAAAAGTCTACCAAAGAAAATTAACAATTTTGTGCTAAACGCGAAAACGCAAAAAAATAAATGAAAGAGGGATGCAAAATCACAACACAGCGCACATTGCACGATGTGTGTTATTTTGCAACATATTCGCTTGACGTCATCAGGGGTTATAAGCTTGATCGAACCGCGCCTGTAGCAAATGATTTGGCGTTCATTCTATTCTTGAATAGTTTGGCTCCAGCAATCACGCCCAATGCAACAAAGCAAGCCAGGAGTGCAGCCAAGCCAGCTAAACCATATTCGGGTATGACAAATGGATCAGTGGGAGTGCCCTTGTGATGTCCACTAATGTTAAACTGACCAGGTTGTGCTTCGGTTGTTTCTACAAAGCAATCGCTCTTGTTGTTGTTACCACTGTTAACATAGTCCAGTTCCCAACCGCCCGGTGCCACTATAACCCAACCAGGGTTATTACCACCCGGATTTGTTGAGACCCCCATTGAAGGATCCCACGTAAACAGTTCGCCGTTAGTGAACTTTAGCTCCATCTTAGTCACTTTAGTAATGTCTCCTGTGTAAACAAGATGCCAGACACTTGGATCAGACAAATCTTGAATATCCTTTTCTTCCACTTGTGGGCAGTAGAATACGTTGGTCCATTTTTCTGTAAAGTCATTCCCAGTACCTTTGAGATAAACCGTTTGCGTGCTTGATTGACCAAATACTGTCAGCGGTAATAATGCACCAAAAAGACCAATAGTAAGCGCTAATGCAAATACCAATGATACATATTTTCGTGTTTTATACTTCATCATACTTCACCTAAACGTAACGTATACAAGACTATACTTTACGAATTAACGTCGTGTAGGCTAGCCGCATATTTACTTTGTGGTCACTTTATCTCAAAAAAACATTAGAACGTGCCCAAATCCAACAAAACCATCATAACTCAGCAAATACGTCAAACCACCAAATACATCTTTTTGTTTCCATAGCCAAATTCATACAACCAACCAAAAACAATCAACAAAACAACCACAATACACCAACCAACAGAAACAACACAAAACATTTTTCCACTAAACAAATAAACAGAGACCAAAATCAAACTACAAACAAACCGCACAACAATCATTTTTCAGACCAAGTTAAAACGATGACAACACAAAACAACACCCAACAACCAGCATCATCAATTAAACAAATATTACCCTCATAAATATAAATTTCACAACATATTTTAATTCAGACAGCACCATTAGATATCATTATAAAAACCAGAGACGACAAACCAAACATAGACTAACTTGACGACATGTTTATAATTTGTCAGCCATAACAAAAAACAGGAACAAAAGATCCTTATAAGCCTCAACTAAATAACACTATAGACACACATGAAACAGTTTTTGTTAACCCCCTCAGCAGGAAAGCACCTAATCGCAAAAGCCCTCATCGTTCACCCCGCCATTCAAAACGCCCTAAAAAGCGGCACCCTTGTCATAGTTGCAGGAACTACAAACGGCTATTTGGCCGAAGAAATTCTAAATAACCTCAACATCAAAGGTTTTTCGCGGCAACGATTTTTTCGCGGCATTACGCTTCCACCCGATAAAACCATAACCAATCAAGGTCGCTTAGCTGATGAGAGTCAATTTCCAGGAGACATAATCATCTCAAAAAATACGTGGCAAAAAGGCAAAACCATAGAAGATGTTGCAGATACTCTCACCAAGGGAGATGTCATCGTTAAAGGTGCCAACGCCATTGATTTGGTACATAAACAAGCAGCACTTCTAATTGGGCATCCTAAAGCAGGAACCGCAGGATTAGCTTTACCGGCAGTTTTTGGGAGACGGGTAAAGCTCATAGTAGCTGCAGGCTTAGAGAAGCGCATAACAGGTGATCTCCATCGCATAGCATTAAAAATCAATGAATGTGATACAGAGGGTTACCGGTTTATGCCTTTGCCAGGGGAATTATTTACAGAGCTAGAGGCATTCAAACTACTCTGTGGGGTTGATGCTGAACTGATTGCCGCAGGAGGAGTTAACGGTGCAGAGGGAGCCTGTTGGATAGCTGTGTCGGGCTCAATAGATCAGGAGCAAGCGGCCAAAAAAATCTATACAAAGATAGCTAACGAATCGTCTTTTACGCTTTAATTATCAGTCAGATAGATGTCATACCGTAACAGACCACCAACTGTTTTCTGGAGCATATTTGAACATGATAAGGTCATATTTCAATCTACACAAAAAGTCAAAAAACAATAACTAAACACTCCAGACAACGCATATCCCCCTCTATTGCTATATGTAGTGGCCTTGGTGAATTTTATGAGTTTTTGCGCAGTCTGATTTTAAGAAATATTTATAGATAACATTTTTTTAAATTGTAACAACAAGTTAAGTGATGTTATAGTATATTAATTTAAATTTTGCCATATACTATAAAGGTTATTTTGACATAAAGATCCACAAGAAGCCGCCTTAAAATACAAACAAAACGGACACACCACAAAACAAACCCGCAAACCTTAACAGTTCAAAACAAACCTGTAGCTACAGGGTAGCCTAAAAACAAAAAACAGACCACCACCAACCCAAAAAACACAACCCACAAAAAAATCACCCCAAAAACTAAAAACCTACACAGAACAACACCCCAAAGCCTACCTAAGAGATGGCCCAACAATTCAACAACACACCCCCCAGACTGTCAGAAAACTAACAAAAATCCCAGAAAAACAAAAAAAGAACTGTTTTTATCCGTCCGTTTACACCAAAAACACAAAAAATTCTAGTTTTCAGACAGTCTCCCCCGCAATCTACAACGCTTAGTCAAACACAAATTAACACGTAAAAAACTTTCATCTACAGCAAAAAAGCCCCCAAAATCGACAAGCCTTTTCAACCCCGCTAAACAAGGTTTCAAAAGCAAACCGCACCCATATTAGCGAATACGTCATACAAAAGACTTAACATGCGAATACACTTAGCATCCAGAGGAAAACGCGTCAAAGACACCACGAGACGGAAATTTACTGCTCAACGTAGTGAGAAGTCTATTTATGGCGAAGTGACGGTTCTATTGCCATGTGCACTCAACTATGAGGGAGACTACTTAAAAACTAGAATTTTTGTGTTTTTAATAAAACGGACGAAAAAAAGGTTCTTTTCTGGTTTTTATCGGTTGCTAGTTCTTTGACATCCCAGAGGTCTTGCGAAAGGGGGATATCTATTTTGAGCCATGTAATTTTTAAACTATGCCGCCATAATTCAGCTGACAGAAAATCAATTAGTTTAATTTTTACATACTATAACATAAAATAGAGAACACATAAAACAAAATACTCACATACGTTAATAAAAAAATTACAAATAAAAAACAACACACCACTCAACTATCAATCGCCACACAAAAAAAGTTAGGGTTTAGCCCAGTGCCTGGCAAGCGCGTCAAGGGCACTATCAAAGAGGTAATCATCGGGCACGACGTCAACTTTTATGGCGAGCTCGTTTAGGGCTTGAGCGGTGGTGGGTCCAATGGCAACAATGGTCACTTGTTTGGCAAGAATCTGTCGGAGCTGTTCTAGGGGTGCTTTTTCGGTGAGCATTTGGAATATGTTTTTAGCGCTCAACCCGCTCCCAAACAATATGGCACTTATGTATCCCGCGGATAGATCGTTGTAGAATTTTGTTTTAAGGGCCTCATCTATGGGCAAGCCTGACTCGTAAACATAGATTTCCTCCACATCTGCACCCATCTGTCGAAGGGTATTGGTCAGGATAGGGGAAGCATTGCTAGTACGAGGAATACGGAATTTTTTGCCTCGGATATCTGTGTTAGAAAGTGCTTCAAGTAAGCCGTCGCTGCTGTATTTTTGTGGAATCATATCCACATAAACACCTGTAGCCATTAGAGCTTCAGCGGTTTTAGGACCGACCGCTATAACAGAGGATTTTTTTAATCCTAAATAGAGCTGACTTGTCTGCTGTATATCTTTTGCAGCACTAAAGAGATGTTTGACTCCATTGGTACTCATTAAAACTACATAGTCCACGGTACCTTCTTGGAGTTCAAGTATGAATTTTTTGAGCGGCTCTTGGTTGCTTAGGGGTTTGATTTCGATAGCTGGGATGTAGTAGGGGATACCTCCCTTTGCTCTAATAAGTGCCCCTGCCTCGTTGGCTTGTTCTGCAGGGCGGGTTATAGCGATGACGCGTTCTCTTAGAGGGCTTTTTTGAACCATGATAATTTCCTGCCTAATTTGGCGACGTCTCCAATAACGATAACAGAGGGCGGTTTGAGGTCGTGGTCTTGTGCTTCTTTTAGGATGGTTCCCAAAGTAGCAATGAGGGTGCGTTGTTGAGGAAGAGTTCCTGACTCGACCATAGCAACGGGTTTTTGTGGGTCTATACCGCCGGATAAGAGTTTTTCAACAATGCCTCTGAGCGATTCAACACCCATGAGGATAACTACGGTGTCAACGGCGTGTGCGATTTTTATCCAGTTTATGGGTTTTTCTGCATCTCCTGCGCGGTGTCCGGTGATGATAGCAACTGATGCAGCATAGTCGCGGTGTGTGAGGGGTATACCTGCGTAGGCTGGTGCGGCAACTGAGGAGCTGATTCCAGGTACATACTCAAATTCTATACCCTCGGCGTGTAATGCTTCGGCTTCTTCGCCGCCTCTGCCAAATATGAAGGGGTCGCCGCCTTTGAGCCGCACCACTTTGCCGCCCTGTTTTGCTTTTTCTATTATGAGTTCGGTGATTTTGTCTTGGGGTACTTCGTGGAGTCCAGTGCGTTTACCCACGAAAATGCATTCTGCTTTGGCGGGTGCCATTGCGAGGATGTCTTTGTTTACACCCAGGCGGTCATAGATGATTACGTCCGCAGATTTTATTATCTCGACTGCTTTAACGGTGAGCAAATTAGGATCGCCAGGACCGGCGCCTACAAGAAACACTCTACCATACACCATACTTTTCTCTCCATTGTTTCTCAAATTCTTTGGCGCCCTGCTTGATTAGTTCTTCGCCTACAACGGTGCCCAGTTCTATGGCTTGGCTTAGGGTGCCCTTGGTTTGGGCGCTGATTTTTTGGTGGTCATTGAGTGAGAAGAGGCTGCCAAAAAGGGTGAGGCTGTCTCCTTGGGCTTTGGCGACTGCGCCGATGGGGACACGACAGCCGCCTTCGAGTTTGAGGACTAAACTGCGCTCAGCTGTGATTTCAGCTCGACTTTGGGCGTCTTCGATGGATTGTAGTAGGGTGATGATTTTGGTGTTGCCTTCTTTTGCAGTGAGAGCAATTGCGCCTTGTCCTGCGGCTGAGGGAAATTGTTCTTGGGGTAAACGTTGAGTGATTTTGTTTACGATGTCCATGCGTTCTAAACCGGCTTCGGCAAGAACTATACCGGCGAGTTCGCCGTTACAGACTTTGCTGATGCGGGTATCAATGTTGCCGCGGATGGGTTGGACCTCAAGATCGGGGCGGAGATATTTGATTTCGGCTAAGCGCCGCAAGCTGCCGGTGCCAATAGTGGCTTGGTGGGGTAGAGCAGTAAAGGGGATATTGTTGTGGGAAATGAACACATCGTTTGGTGAGTCCCGTTTGGGGATTGCAGCTATTACTGTTCCAGTTTGTAGCTCTACAATGGGTACATCTTTTAGGCTATGTATAGCAAAGTCGATTTCGCCGCTGACAACCTGTTGGTCGATTTCCCGTTCAAATATGCCTTTGGCGTCGATGCTAAAGAGGGGTTTGCCGTGTTCTTTGTCGCCCATTGTATGGATGATTTTAAGTTCAAATTCTATGTGGGGGTTTTTTGTTTTTATCCAATTCAGGGTGCGATTTGTCTGTGCGAGTGCAAGTTTACTTCCTCGGGTGCCAACAATGAGTTTCATGAGGGGTTCCTCGTTTTAGCTGCTACACAGAGAGCTTTGTCAAAAGCGTTTATGGTGAATTTGAGGTCGTCTTTTGTGTGTGCTGTTGAGACAAAACAGGTTTCGTATTGAGAGGGGGGGATAAACACCCCCTGTTTTAGCAGTTCGTGGAAGTAGGCAGAAAATAGTGCAGTGTCGCTTTGTTTGGCGTGGGTGTAATTAGTTATGTCTTGGGGGGTAAAAAATATTTGATACAGTGAGGCGATGCTGTGGACCTGTAGGGGTAATTTGTATGTGGCTGCTTGGTCGGTGAGAGCTTTTTTTAGTTCAGAGGTATGCTTTTCAAGTGTGGGGTAGATTTGGTTTTGATTTTTAGTGAGATGATTAAGAATAGCTATGCCGGCGGTAACTGAAACTGGATTGCCGCTAAACGTCCCTGCCTGATACACGCTGCCTGCGGGGCTGATGTTTTGCATTATTTGTTTTTTTCCGCCAAACGCGGCCAAGGGAAAACCACCGCCCAAAACCTTACCCAGTGTTGCCAGGTCGGGTTTGACATCAAAATATTTCTGTGCACCCCCCAAAGAGAGGCGAAACCCAGTAATGATTTCATCAAATATCAAAACAGAATCATACTGATGGGTTATTTTCCGCAAGCTTGGCAGATAATTTTTTTGGGGCAAAATCAAACCCACATTAGCCACTACAGGTTCAACTATCACAGCCGCAATGTTTGCACCTTCAACTTTGAAAACATTCTCCAGAGCATCTATATCGTTGTAGGGCAACACGATAGTATTTTGAGTGGTTTCTTGGGGAACACCCAACGAATTGGGAACCCCAAAGGTTGCAGCCCCTGAACCGGCTTTAACCAGCACACTATCATGACTACCATGGAAGCAGCCATCAAATTTAATGATTTTTTTACGATTAGTGTAGCCTCTGGCGGCACGAATAGCATGCATAGTTGCCTCAGTTCCAGTGTTTACCAACCGCATCATCTCCATACAAGGAGAAACATTACTAAGAGTCTCGGCGAATTGGACCTCGAGCTCTGTTGGGGTACCATAGAGAGTTCCTCTTGGAAGCTGAGTTTTTATGGCTGTGAGAATTTCTGGGTGAGCATGCCCCAAGAGAAGAGCCCCATAGGCCATACAGTAATCGGTGTATTTTTTTCCATCGGCATCATAGAGTTTTGAACCCTGGGCACATTCTACAAAGAAAGGGTAGGGATCAAAGGCTCGAACAGGACTGTTTACGCCGCCGGGCAGAATTTTTTTGGCTCTCTCATAGAGCGCCATAGATTTGGATTCAGTCAAGGAAGAGTCATCCAGGTTTTTGCATTTTTTGCATGGTAAGTTATAATGAGATCAGCACCAGCGCGTTTAATACTTGTCAAGATTTCGCGGGTGAGGATTTTTTCATCTATCCAACCATTTTGTGCTGCCGCTTTAACCATGCTGTATTCACCGCTTACATTGTAGGCGACAACTGGCACATTAAAGTTGGCTTTGGCCAAAGCGATAATATCAAGATATGCCAGGGCAGGTTTTATCATTATCATGTCTGCACCTTCTGCGATGTCGAGTTCAATTTCGCGGAGGGCTTCTTGTTGGCTACCAGGGCTCATTTGGTAACTTTGGCGGTTGCCAAATTTTGGTGTGGATTCTGCAGCGTCTCTAAAGGGGCCATAGAAGCCAGAAGCATATTTGGCGGCGTATGCAATAATTGAAATCTGGGAGTAGCCTTCTTGGTCAAGAGCTTCTCGGATTGCTGCAATTTGGCCATCCATCATGGCCGAGGGCGCAACGATATCTATGCCGGCTTGAGCATAGCTAACAGCGGTTTTTGCGAGCAGAGCTATGGTAGGGTCGTTTTGGACTTCGTTATCTTTGATTATACCGCAGTGGCCATGTGTTGTATATTCACAAAGACAAACATCACCAATGACTACAAGTTCGTTGCCATAAGTTTTTTTGAGACTACAAATAGCTTGTTGGACAATACCATTTTTAGCATAGGCGTTTGTGGCTTCGGGGTCTTTTTTGGCGGGTATGCCAAAGAGAAGTACGGCTTTGATACCTTGATCTATTGCGGCTCGGGCCTCTTTGGTGACCATATTGAGGGGCACTCTGTTGTAGCCAGGCATTGAATTGATGGGAAGAGGCTCTTTGAGATCTTCTTCAACAAATATGGGGTAGATTAGATGAGCAGGGTTTAGGGTGATGGGGTTTAGCATATCGCGTAGAACCTGAGTTTGGCGCAGTCTACGCATGCGTACAGAGGGAAAACTCATGTTGATTCACCTTTTTCTATGAGGTTTAGGGCTAATTTTTGAGCCTCTGCAAGATTACCTTCCAAGAGAGCTCGTTTGATGTTCACGTTATCTAATAGGGCATATAATAGTTTACGCCTATGGGTTGGATCATCAATTTTATTTTTTAGGGTACAACGGATATTTGTTTGTAATTCAATGGCTAGCAAATCCTGGGGGGTGATTAATTTTTCGATACGTTCACGAAGCACATGTGCCATAGCGGGGCTTTTGCCGCTGGTTGATATTGCGATTTTAACGCTACCTATTTTTACGATAGCGGGTAGAATAAAATCACTAAGTGCAGGGTTATCAACCGCATATACCAAACAGCCATACTTTAGGGCAGCATCTATGAGGTCATGGTTTAGTTTACTATTATTAGTGGCGGCTAAGAGAACATCGGGTTTGGGGTTGAGACTGTTAAAAAAAACGTGAGCGTCTTTAATTTCGGTTTTGAGCAGGTTAACCTTTTTGGTTTCTGCGAGTTTGAGAGCCTCAGTGGAGAAGTCTTGGCTTATCATCCAAATCACAGCGTCCAAATCCAGAAAGCTTTGAACTTTACGGGTTGCTTCTTTTCCACCACCGATTACCAGTATGGTTTTACCATCAAGTTTGAGGTCAAGGAGCAAGGGTTAGTCGCCGCCTTGGGTTGCTCTTGGTGTAGGGGTTAGGAGATTTTTGAATTTAGCTGTGAGCGCATCATAGTCAACCTTTGTTATTTGGGGAGAAGAAGCAATTTTTGAGAGTAAAACAAGATTGATGTTTTTTTCGACAGTATCTAGGGCCTGTGCACCAAAGGCGTCATAGCGGATTTCAACTTCTGGGATCATGCCTCGCGCAGCCATATCTAAGCGGGGCACCATACCCAATAACTCTACACCGACCTGCGCAAAGGTCTGATGTATCAGCTGTTTGGTTTGCTCGGTTATATAGCTGAGGCGTAGCTTGTTTAGAATCACACCGCACACTTTGACACCTAGAGTTTGTAATGTTTTAATGTAGTTAAGAGTGTTTATGAGGGCCCCTTCGAGGCCTTCATTATCACATCCCGCGACAATAACTGTTGAAGCCCCCAATGTAACTGCAACTTCAGCTGTGGACATAGGACGCGTATAGTTCTCGTTTAGTAACCCTGTAAAGGCACTCATGGCACCTTCAACTATGAGAAAATTATAGTCACGGCTTGCCGCTGTGATCGCCTGTTTAGGGGGAGTCCAGCCGCTTTCGCCAATCTGTATGGAGGAATATTCGCATAGGGGTTCTTTGGTAAGATAGAGTGAAGAGACCGCATCACGTATATCGCCGCCCACTTTGATAACGCCTACGTTATAACCTTGCTTTTTGAGTGCTCCAGCGATACCGGTTACTATAAAGGTTTTACCTGAGCTGCTACCCAACGCTGTGACCAGGACAAGTTTAGGTGGAAGAGGGGCTATGGGGGGTTGTTGGTAGATTCCTGTGGAAATGCCTATTTCGCATTTGAGGTTTTTTATAAGGTTAGCGTTGACTTGTTGTATTTCTTTGAGTTCAAGGGGGCCAATATCTAGGGATTGTAAGATATTTTGCAGGATGTTTGGGTTTTGATCTATGATGCCGTGGATTAAAATTCCGGCTATGTTGCCGGCTTTGTTGGTGACTCCAGAGAGGAGGTCTTGGGGGTTTTTTTTATAGTTCACTCGCTTAGCGTGGGTCATAAGGATGGCGCGGGAGTCGTTATGGAGCACTGTTTGTCCATATGTATGGCAGTGAAACCCTCTAACGGTTTGGCCAATTTCTTGGGTGAGGAAGCTTTTATCGGTGATATTGGCACTTATGCGGTCTGTGCAGATTAATGGTTTAAATTCGACATCAAGTAGGCCTAGACCTTTATTGGTTTGGGGTGATGTTGGGTGTTTGTTGTGGGTTTCTTTGGCGAGGGTTTGGAAGCCTGAGCCGATGCCAAGTACATATTTTCCGGATTCGGCCATTTTTGTGATTTCTTTGGCAACTTTGGGGTTGATGCTTGTTGATTCGATAAAGCTGCCGCCGGGGATGATTAGCATGTCTAAAACTTTTGAGGCGGGTTTGCCCTCAATTTGGGCGTCTGCGCAAACGAGGTTTGTTGGGAGGTTTCCAAAGTTTTCGAGGCAGGGTAGGGCGCCTGGGAGGTAAATTAGGCCTATTTTGTGGCGTAGAGCGCTTGTGTGTGGGGGGGTTATTTTTGTTTTTGGCATGATTAATTTTCCTGCGGGTATGGTGGTTAGCTTTGGTTGTGATAAGTTTACTATGCGGGATCTATATAACTGGATGGTGTAGGTTTGGGTTGTTTGCATGAAAATTTGTTTCTGTTAGTAGTCAAATTCGAGTTCAGTCGATGTAGGGCAATATTATAAATTTGTTATGGTGGGGATTTTATTAGTTTGGATGAGTTTTCAAATAGTTGGTATATTTCGGTGTCAGGATAGTGTTGCAATAGAAAGAGTTTGTTTCGGTTTTATTTGATATATAGCATGGTTACAAACAGATAAAAGAGTTCTACTTCTTATCGCTCGAACAAAACATATATCGCATATCACTTTTGTCGGATTTACAAACGTTTTATCTCAAAATTTCCCCATTAAAGCTATATCGTTGTCCATGCTCAAATATTGTTCCTCATGTTTTCCAAACAATACACCATTTTGGGAATTTATTTTAGTTTGATGTAAGAGAGCCTTAAAAATTTGCTTTGTTGTTGTGGAGTTGTGGTGTTGGTTTGTTTGTCAGGTTTTAGCTAGTAGTTTGATATGAGTAGTTCGCTAATGTTTCCGCGGTTTTCGGCTTGGCAGTTAATCATGCGTTTTGCGGTTATACGTTTGATATGATAGGGTTGGTATAGTTTGTCAAAAAAGTCATCGTGCATATTGTTGTTTTTGGGATCGGAGTTGCTGATAATCACTTTTGCACCTACTTGGTGAATTTTATTTACAAATTTGCTTAGTTCAATTTGTTTTTTATCATCAAAAGGGGTTTTAGTGTATGCAGTAAAGTTGGATGTTTGGGTAATTGGTCGGTAGGGGGGGTCGAGGTAGACAAAAGTGTTGCGGTCTATAAATGTTGAGCAGTTTTTATAATCGCCACATCTTATGGTAACGTTTTGGAGTAGGGTGGATATATTTTTAATATTGGGTGTGTCACAAATGAGGGGTTTTTTATAGGATCCTAGGGGTACGTTAAATTGTCCCTTGTGGTTGACTCTAAAGAGACCGTTAAAGCAGGTTCGGTTTAAGAAAATAAACAATGTTGCTTTTTCAAGATTGATTTTTTCATCGTTATTTATTTTGAGATAATTAAAGCGTTCTCGTTTATTGTAATAATAAATTTTACGTTCTTCACGAGTCATATTCCAGAACATATCTTGAAAAACGCCAAGTTCACCTATTAACTCATCGGCATAAAGCTTGATTTGAACATACGCATTCACAAGCTCTTTATTTATATCATTTATCAATACCTCATCTATTTTATACCTTGACAAAACATCAAAAAGCACCGCACCTCCACCCACAAACGGCTCACAGTACCTAACAATCCCTCTACCCAATTCCACAGGGTACTTTTTTTGAATATCAACAAGCAGCTGACTTTTGCCGCCTGCCCACTTTACAAAAGACTTTGCAACAACCACACTTTCCCACCGGCAACTAACATATTAAATGTTGCGATGAACAAAGACAAACTCTTTTCCAAAAATTATTTGGTTCTTCACTAAAACAGACGGGTAGAATTAACAAGTTTCGTTACGACACAATACTTGTATGGGATATGGGAACATAACGATTTAGAAAAAGAAGAAGAGCGCACCACCCAAAATAGTAAAGCGCCAAGCTTTTGGATGGTCAAGTAATGAATAATAGACCTTAGGCGTTATTATTTGTCGATTCTAAAACAAGTGTGCATTGCCTAAATGATTCAAAAAACAACCCTTAAAACATAACTATCACAATAACTTGCCAACAAAATGCACGCTCTACCGCTAAACACCAATAACGCCCAAGGTCTAATAAGCTACCAAAATACAAAATAATGGCCAGAAAAAACAATGAACAAAAACCACTACCTGCACATACAAAATTTAATTTTTTAAACCACCCAAACTATCAAACACATCAAAGAGCACCCAACAAGTTACTACTTAGCAGGTCCAATATAGTGTTTTACAGTAAAATGGCGCCTATAGGGCTTGTTCTTATTTTCCTTCTGTCACAACATATTTTTGCAGAAAAACCCCTGTACATAGTGGTTTACGAGTGAAAAATAACGCTATATATCTCTGCTGAGTAGTAACACCAACAAACCTACGCTCAACCATTTTCACAAAACCTACCTAAAAAAGAGAAAAGAACACAAAAACTCCAAAACCCCACATTTTAAACCTTTACCGTAAACGTTATATTCGGGCCGGTCGGTTTATCCATCCATGAAATTCTCAGCAAAGGTAGACCACATACTAAACATTCGCATAACACACAAAACAGCTCGCGTGATGCTAATGGAAAGCGTGGCCTTTAAAGAAAAAAATCAAGCCCTTGCAGACCTCAAAGCCATAGAAGGCATAGAAGAATGCCTACTTTTACAAACCTGCAACCGCATAGAAATCTACCTGACAGCTGAAGAACCAAAAAAAACCCTCACCACCGTCAAAGAATACCTCATCAACAGAGCAGGCGAACACACCAAAGAAATATCAAAAGCCATCGAAACCGCAACCGACAAAGACGCACTCAACCACTTACTCTGCGTAACCTCAGGCATGGAATCCATGGTTATCGGCGAAGACCAAATCCTAAACCAAGTCTGGAATGCATACCTAGAAGCCGATAACGCCAAAACACTTGGACCTATCCTAAAACACCTCTTTAACCGCGCCATGACTATTGGCAGACATGTACGCAATGAAACAGGCATCAACAAAGGCGCAGTATCAATCGGATCAGCCGCAGTTGAATTGGCTGTCACCTTACTAAAAAATTTAGAAGATAAAAAAATTCTGGTCATGGGCGCAGGAGAAATCGGAACACTAGTCTCTAAAGCCCTTGCACGCCGCTGTTTGAGCCCCATATTTATTGCTAATCGCACCTATGATCGCGCCGTTAAACTTGCTTTGGATCTCAAAGGGGAAGCAGTACACTTTGACAGATTCAATGATGTTATGGTAGATGCTGATGTTATCATCTGCTCCACCTCAGCACCACACTATTTACTGACCAAAGAAATCATTTCGCACCTTATGGTGCAACGTAAAAATCCCTCACCCATGTTAATTATAGACATATCTAACCCACGTAATGTTGAAAAAACAGTTAATGAAGTACCAGGAGCTAAACTCTACAACATTGATGACCTGCAGGGGATAGCTGACAAAAATAAGGCTCAACGGGAAAAAGCCATTGCACATGCACAAACTCTTCTAAATAATGAATTATCTACTCTCGAAGATGATATGAAAGGGCTCAGTGTACGGTTAATAATCTCTGAAATTCTCTCTGAAACCGAGGAGATCCGCAAACGAGAACTCTTAACAGCACTCAACAAAATGGGACACCTCGATGAGCATCAAAAACAGGTTTTAAATGATCTAACTTCAATTTTACTCAAGCAAACCTTTATTCCTATAATTGAAAACCTCAGATTAGCAGCCAAAAACGATGACACAGAAGCCATCAAAATGGCGGTTAAATTGTTTGAGAAAACGGGGAAAACGCAGTGACAAAAACATCATTAGATAATGTCGGTTTAATCCTAATTGGTCATGGAAGTAAACTGCCCCATAACCAAGAAAATCTCGAAAAACTCGCAGATATTCTACGAACGCATTCAGCCTTTAAACTTGTAGAACTTGCATTTATGATCCGAAACACACCCACTATCCCTGAAGCTATAGACACAATAACCCAAAAAGGAGCAAAAAAAATCGTTTTAGTACCTGTGTTTCTTGCAGCAGGCGTTCACACAACACAGGAAATACCCGAGTTAATAGAAATTAAAGATAAAGAAGCACAGCTTTCTATAAAAGGGATTCAACTATTTTATGGTGAACCCATAGGAGCAGATGAGTGCATTGCCGTCATTCTCGAAGAAAAAGCACTAAGAGCTTTGGGGGATAACTGGGTTCATCGCCATGCCACCTTTAGGGGGACCCCGATAATGACATATCCACTAACGTCTACTGAGATCTATGAACAAAGCATGAAACTTATTCATCCTGAAATTCAAGACGTACTGGATAGGGTGCCCAAAAATCAGGTTCCTATTATCGAGCGTGTGGTTCACACAACTGCTGATCCGGAATTTGCCAAGCTTGTAGTCATAAGTGATCAAGCCGTTGACTCAGGTGTTGCAGCCATCAAAGCAGGGGCCAAAATCATCACTGATACAAAGATGATTAAAGCAGGTATACATGCGGCAAGGGTACAACACTTTGGAGGGGAAATTTTGACCTACATCGATGATCCCCGAGCCAGCAGAGCCGCATCTGTTGAATCTATCACGCGATCGGTAGCAGCAATACGATTAGCAATTGCTGAGGATGCAAACAATGCTATTTTTTTAATCGGCAATGCACCCACAGCAGCTTTTGAGCTTGCTAAACAGATTAGGCAAAACAAAGTTAAACCTGCCTTGATAGTTGCAGTTCCAGTAGGGTATGTTGGAGCAGCCGAATCAAAAGAGACCATTACACAGCTTGGGGTTCCATACATAATTACAAAGGGAAGAAAAGGCAGCAGCACCATAGCCGTTGCAATTTTTAATGCCCTATTATCAATGGCCGAAACTAAACTATAGGAAGAAAAATCATGGTGCGGTTTTTAAAATATGGTATAACAACGGGGGCAACAGCGGCTGCAGCAGCTAAAGCCGCAACCATAACAGCCATTGGAGAACCAGTGGATTATGTGGTTATACCAACTCCGATTGGACTGCGTTTTGAGGTGCCAGTTAAATCTAGCCGTAAACTCAGCAAAGACACAGCAGAGGCATCTGTGATAAAGGATGCAGGACAAGATATTGATGCTACCGACAAAATGGAAATCACCGCTACAGTCAAGTTAACAGATGATAACAAAATCAGTATCAAAAGCGGAGTTGGAATTGGCACAGTCACTAAAGCCGGCTTGCAAATAGCCATTGGCGAGGGCGCCATAAATCCGGTACCCAAAACCATGATAACCCAAGCCGTCAAAGAGGTCCTGCCCCCCCACAAAGGTGCAGAAATCCTAATAAGTGCCCCCGAAGGAGCCAATATCGCCAAAAAAACCATGAACCACAAACTTGGAATAAAAGGCGGCATATCCATTCTTGGAACAACAGGGGTCGTTAAACCCCTCTCTCTTGAAGCCTGCCGCCGCTCACTGGTTCCCCAAATCGATGTTGCATTAGCCCACGGCTACAACCCAATACTTTATGTCCCAGGCAACATTGGTGAACGCATCGCTAAAGAAAAATTCAAAGTCCCCGAAGATGCAATTGTACAAACAGGCGACTTTGTTGGATACATGCTTGATAAAGCAGTCGAAAAAGGCGTCAAAGAAATCATCCTTCTGGGACATTCAGGCAAACTTGTCAAGTTAGCCGCAAACATCTTTAACACTCACCACAAAGTCGGTGACTCACGAAATGAAGTTATCGCAGCTTATGCAGGCGCCGTGGGTGCAGACCAAAAAGCCATCAATGAACTCTTAGATGCAAACACTTCTGATGAAGCCACAGATATTCTTCAAAAAATAGACCTAACAGAAGCAACCTACAACCGCATCGCTGAACGAGTGCATCAGCGAGTCAGCGACCGCGTAGACAACAAAATAAAAATAAGCGTCGTTATCGTCGCTATGGACAGCAGAGTTCTTGGCATGGATACAAACGCACGGTGTAACAAACCTTGGCAAACCTTAGCATAGTCGGTATTGGACCAGGCTTAGCAGACTACGTTACACCCGTAGCAAGAAAAGCCGTAGAGAACGCAAACTTGGTTATTGGCGCACAGAGGAGCTTAGCACTTTTTCCAAACGAAATTAGCGGCGAACAAATTGTTTTAACCGCTAAAAATCTCCAAGACACCCTAAAGAAAGCCTCAGAAGCAGTTAAAGCAGATAAAAAAGTGGTTTTGCTCTCAACTGGCGACCCGGGCTTCTCAGGATTACTACATACTGTACTAGAGAGTGGATTATTTAGCATCGATAGCATCAAAGTTATCCCCGGAGTTAGCTCAATTCAAGCATGTGCCGCCCGCTTAAATATCAGTTGGGATACCGCAAAACTATTCACATTTCATGGAAACCAAGTCTCTGATGAGCAAAAAAACAAACTGACTGACGCGTTTCAATGCGGCCACACCATCTTTTTGTTGCCCGACCAGAAAGAATTTACACCAAAAAATATAGCCACTTTCTTACTCAAAACAGGGGCAAATCCAAAAACACAGGTTTATGTCTGTGAAAACATAACCCTTGAAAACGAAAAAATCACACAAAATACTCTAGAGGAGATTATGAGTCTGCGTTTTGGCTCGCTGTGCGTAATGGTTATCAAACAGGTAACAAATGCAGGTGAATTGATATGGTAAAGAATTGGACGTACAAAACACCAGGAATCCCCGATGAGGCCTTTAATCAAAGTGAAACTATTCCAGGACCAACAAAAGAGGAAATTCGAGTTATCACCATAGCTAAAGCACGTCTAAGTGAGGGTGATGTTGTGGTTGATGTAGGATGTGGTACGGGTGGTTTAACTGTTGAGGCGGCTTTGCAAATTGGGGGAAAGGGTCGGGTCTATGCTATTGATGAAGATATTGGAGCAGTAGATTTGACAAAAAGTAATGCTGCGAAATTTGGTGTAGAAAACTCTGTTATAGTTACAAAAGGAAAGGCCCCTGAGGCGCTTTTGGCTTTGCCTATTGCTGATGTGGTGTTTGTAGGGGGTGGGGGGGTTTCTCTGAGAGCCATTATTCAAACAGTGCACTACAAATTGAGAGCGGGCGGGAGAATTGTTATAAATGCCATATTGTTAGAAACTGCGACGGTGGCAATGGCTGAATTGAAGGCTTTGGGTTATCGAGACATTGATGTAGTAAATGTTTTGGTCGCGAAGGGAAAGCAAATAAATAGCGGGACCATGATGTTGGCAAGAAATCCGGTAACAATAGTTTCAGCAACAAAACTTTAGAGGTATATTTGCTTGGTTGGCGTATTCATCGGCATTGGGGTTGGCCCAGGTGACCCCGAGTTGCTTACATTCAAGGTTGCAAAAGCCCTCAAGGCCGTAGATGTCATCTGCGTGCCTAAGAGTCATATAAACAAGCCCAGTATGGCATTGGGTATGATTAGAGAGGTTTTGGCGGAACGTGAAAAACCTGTTGAGATTATAGAGCTTGTTTTTCCCATGACCAAAGATGAACTCAATAATCGTAAACTCTGGATGGAAAGTGCAGCCATAGTTGCTGAGAAGGTCAAAAAAGGTGATGTTGCCTTCATTACCCTTGGTGATCCTATGCTGTATAGCACTTTTCGCTATCTCTATGAATGTGTCAAAGAAACTTATCCCGAGATTGAGCTTGAGATCATTCCAGGTGTAACTTCAGTCACTGCTGTTGCGGCTTCGTCCAAGTTGCCGTTGGCAGAAAAAGATGAAGTTGTCACCATCATCCCCTCAGACCTTGATCCGACTCATTTAGAAGATGTTGCCAGACACGCAGATAATCTTGTGTTTATGAAATGTGCGTTTCATATCAAAGAACTCATACCCATTTTACTTAAAGCGGGCTTCACTGAGAACTCTACGGTTGCGCTTGTTAAGCGATGTACGCTCTTAGAAGAGAAAGTGCTTGTGGGTAAGCTTTGTGAAGTTGAGGATTGGGACATAACAGAGGACTATTTTTCAGTCGCTATTGTTAAAAAAAGTCAGGTTCCTATTCATTGGAAACAAAACGGGAATGGATGCGATAAATCGGGGTGTGGTTGTAGTCATGAATAAAGTTGTGTTTATCGGTGCTGGTTCGGGCGATCCAGAGCTTATAACTATAAAAGGTAAAAAATGGCTTGAGCAAGCAGATGTTGTTCTCTACACGGGTAGTTTGCTAAATCCGGAATATCTCAAATATTGCAAAGCAGATGTGGAACTCTATGATAGTGCTAAAATGGGGTTACCTGAAATGCTCAGGGTTATGATTGACGGTGTTAGAGCAGATAAACGGGTAGTTCGGCTCCATGATGGTGATCCAAGTTTCTATGGTGCAATTCAAGAAGTCATGTCTGCATTGGATAGAGAAGGCATTGAATACTTCCGTATTCCAGGTATTAGTTGTCTATTGGGGGGTGCAGCAGCGCTAAATAAAGAGTTGACGCTTCCAGATATTAGTCAAACAGTTATAATCACTCGTCCTCAAGGACGAACTCCTGTGCCTCAAGCAGAGAGCATACAAAAGCTTGCGGTACATCAGGCCACTATGGTTATTTTTTTGGGTACCCCCCATATCGCTTGTGTAGTTGAGGATTTACAAAAAGGTGGATACCCCAGTGATACGCCCTGTCAGGTGGTCTACAAGGCGACTTGGCCAGAACAAAAAATCGTTAAGGGTACTCTTAGTGATATTGTTGAAAAAGTTAGGGCCCAGGGTATAACCGAGACGGCGCTTATTTTTGTGGGCAAAGTTTTAGATCCTCAGGCATATGATTTTTCTAAACTCTACGACCCCAAATTCACCACAGGGTTTCGTAAGGGCGAGTAGATGACTAAAGAGGGTATAACAATTGTTGCTATCACCCATCGCGGCGTTAACACAGCATTAAAAATTCAAAAAGTGCTTGATAATTGCAGTTTAGTTGCCGTTGTTTATGTTCCAAAAAAATATGGTTGTCCAGGCGTCACAGTTATAGACACGTCCATAGCAAATTTTATAAAAGAAACATATAGCAAATCAAGTGCTATAGTCGCAGTTATGGCCACAGGCATAATTATCCGTGCGGTTGCACCTCTTTTGGAGAGTAAATTAACCGATCCCGCAGTCATAGGTGTAGACGCTACAGGTAAATTTGTCATAAGTCTTCTCTCGGGACATTTAGGCGGAGCAAATAATTTGACACAAACCATTGCAACAGGCATCGGTGCCACGCCAGTCATAACAACTGCCTCAGATACATTAGGTAAATTAAGCGCAGATGAACTTGCCAGAATCCTACATATGACAATTCAAAACCCTGATAGTCTGGTTGCTGTAAACTCGGCGATAGTGAACAATGAACGCATCGTTGCGATATTGGTAGGTGATGTCAAAGTTCCGTTAGAGACTCTTAGCGGGTTTGAGGTCAAGCAGGTTCAAAATAGCGCAAAAATTCAAGAGATTGCAAAAACCTATGACGCGGGAATCATAATCACTGACAACCCATACGTAACCATCAAATTGAATAAACCTCATACGGTACTAAAAACTAAACGCATCATAGTTGGATTGGGTGCACGTAGAGATACACCGATGGAAAATATTGTTGCGGCAGTAAAGATAGCCCTTGAACGGGTGCAGGTGCCACTTGGAAGAGTGAGTTCTTTTGCAACGGTGGATATAAAACGTACTTCCCAACCCATGATAGATGCTGTGAAAGGGCTGGGTGCACCGCTTGAGTTTTTAAGTGTCGATGTACTTCGTTTAGTGACAAATGCAGATCTGTCGCCAGATTCAGCGATGGTTCAGCAAAAAATTGGTGTTGGAGGAGTATGCGAACGAGCCGCTTTACAGGTAGCAGGGAACAAATCAAAGTTGATTCTCAAGAAGATCAAACTAAACGGGACAACAGTAGCAGTAGCCGAGGCAGAGTGAGCGTAATTGGTATTGGACCGGGCAGTGCTGAGCATCTAACGCCTAAGGCCAGAACAGAAATTGAAACAGCTGATGTTGTTGTGGGGTATGGGACCTACATTAAACTTATCAAACACATGATTAGAGGAGATAGCGAAGTTGTTTCGGGTACCATGGGCAGAGAGGTTGAGCGGGCCCAAATAGCCATTAATAGAGCCAAATTAGGTAAGCACGTTGTAATGGTGTCTAGTGGTGATCCTGGGGTGTATGGTATGGCGGGTGTTGTGCTTGAAGTAGCGGCTAAAGATCCAATTCCAGTACCTGTCGAAGTTGTACCGGGCGTAACGGCAGCTACTGTTGCATCGGCTATTCTTGGAGCTCCATTGATTAGCGACTTTGCAGTCATCAGTCTAAGCGACCTGTTGACTCCTTGGGAAAAAATTGAGTGTAGACTTGAGGCAGTCTCACAAGCAGATATGTCCATTGTTCTCTATAATCCGCAAAGTCAAGAACGCATTGAACCGCTGACAAGAGCCTATGAGATTATGCTCAAATACATAAAGCCTGAAACTCCGGTGGGTATTGTGCATCAGGCAGGCCGTGAAGGACAGTCCAGTAGCATCACTACACTCAAAAATATGCTTAACTGTAATATTGACATGGTTACAACCATAGTTATTGGCAATTCTGCCACCAGAATTATAAACGGAAAAATGGTTACCGAGAGAGGATACGACCTTCAAGGTTTAATTTGAGAAGGTAGTTTGGTAAAAATCTGGAAAATTTGGCAGTGTGCCAATTTAGAATAGTTAATGTGGCACAGAATCAAATTCGTATCGACTCCATACAGGATTGGTAAATTTCCCAAGAAGAGAAAAGATACCCTTAATCCAGGTAACACATAAACCACCTAACAGGTAAAAAACTATTCTATGTTGGCACACTACCTGTTTTGGTGGGTTGGTAGTTGTTTGTTTTTTGTCTTTTTTTGTTTTGGCGGGGTGTTTTAGGAAGGTCTTATTTCAAACTGCCGAATGTCAGGTGTTATTTGTGGTATTGGTGGAGTTCTTTTATTGCCAAATGTTATCAAATCCAAATTAAGACATTGTCAAAATTTTGCTAACCAACAAACACAAACATCAACAAAAATATCAAATACAAAAGCTAAACAGATTTACAGTAAAATCAAACAAAAAAAGGAAAAGTTGGGTTGAAACCAACAAGGGGTTTATTTAACTAGTCGCAAAGAGCGCGTCGTCTAGCTCGGGGTTTACATGGATAGCAGAGATAACGTATTCAGTTTCATCAGCAGTAAAGGTATAGGTTGCGTCTGTTCGGTTCCAGTTCTCGAGGTTAGATATAAATTCGTGTACTAATGTGATATACACTGCATCATTATTGAAATTACTTGCTGTCCAAGTTTCACCGTTATCCATACTCACATAGGAAGTTGAGCCGTCTAGTTTTATGACATAGTTGAAAGTATTGCTTTCAACAGTCATATCTACTCGGATTTCTTCAGTGGCTGCATTGATATCTTTAACTGCAACGTTATAGACAACACCAGTACTCTCGGTAACAGTGAATTGTAGAGAAGTTGCCTCAGGAATAGCTGGGGGAAGTGTTGGAGTCGGGTCAGTTGTAGTTTCGTTTTGGTTGCCCATCAAAAGGACTGCCGCAGCGGCAGCGACAATGACTATCACTAAAACCGCAACAATGAGGTAGATAGTTTTTTTATTCACCTGAATCACCATTTTCTGGCTTTCTCTTTGCTCAAAAAGTAATATAAGCTTTTCCAAACGTTAACCCCTTTGAAGGGCAAAAAAGAGGAAGCATAAATAGTTGCAACACTAAAAATGGCATACATACCCATCAGCAACACGATAAATATTAAAAATCGAGTGCCCGACGCAAATTTTTAGCGTTCCAGGGATAGTTTGCTTATACCAGCCGCTTGTTCTATAATAAGCACATGTTCAGCCGCGGTTGCAAATATTTCATGTGCGTAACAGCAATTATCTGCTCAACTGCTTTAATCTGCTATGTTAGCTATTTGCTTGATACCGCCGTTTTCACTTCCCAGATTTTTGGCGGGTTCATCGAACATAAACATGACCATGCTCAATGTGAGACTACAGAATTATAAAACACCGCGTAAATTTTACTGTATAGGCGACCTCCGAAAACCTAATTTTTTCAAAAATCACCTGTTGAAAACCGCGTAATTATGTTGCTTGGTTTTCTAATAGGGTTTTTGGAGGTTGCCTATAATAATTGGCTATATGACAACAATAAAAATCTCTGAAAAACAACCAACTACAAACAAATCTTATGAAACAAATTTCCATTGAAGTGCAATGAAAAATATAATGCTTACTACTCCGCCATAAAACCACTACTTCAAAACCAAACATCCAATTAACCCACACCTATACACCAACATTGCGATGAACCAGGGTTTTCCAGACATACAAGTATGCCTCTTTGTGGCGTAAAAATATAAGAAACCCCCACACTATCAATGGAAGGCGCCAAATAATCATGCAATGTCAAAAATGCAACATAGAATCTGTGATGCCCTTTCGCTGTCCTTTTTGCGGCGGACAATTCTGCAGTCAACACAGACTACCCGAAAACCACAACTGTATAGGAATCAGCAACGCCCGGGCCCAAACACAACACCGGGTTATGACCCAGCAAAACGACAGCTCATACAATTACAGCTATGTATATGACCAACCACCCCATAAAAGACAATACCACATCCGCTGGAGCCCCAAAGAAGTCAAACATTTAAGCGTCGCAATTGCACTTGTTATCGGCGTTGGCTTATCACTGGGCGTGTATAATTTTTTGTCTGTGTGGTCATGGGGTGCAATAGGTACTTTTGCATGTATTATAACAGGGTCTTTTTTGGCGCATGAAATAGCCCACAAAATTATGGCACAAAAAGCAGGCATGTGGGCAGAGTTTAGATTAACCACCTGGGGCGCGGTTTTAACGCTCATTGCAGTGTTTTTACCAGTTAAAATAATTGCTCCAGGCGCCATGATGATTGGAGGCACCCCGCCCTCAGCGAAGAATATGATAAAAATTGCCAGTGCAGGAATAATAGTCAACATGATTCTTGCAACGATCCTTTTATGTTTAGCATTTGGGTTACCAATCGCGGGATTACCAGTTAACGACTACACTTGGATGCTGTTTTTCTCTGCCTATCTTAACTCGTTTATGGCAATCTTTAACTTGTTACCTGTTGGAATCTTTGATGGTTACAAAATTTTTATGTTAAACAAGAAAGCATGGGGAATAACAATTATCCTATCTGGGATTTTATTGGTAGTCACAGGTTGGATAACCTTTATTGGTTTCTAACAGTACCCTGTTTACCTCTAACAAACAAAAATAGCGCTTTACGATAGTTATAGATGCCGCCCATGCCATCAGCAGGCAGTAACATTATGATATTGATGCAGGTTATTGTTTAGAACGTTATAGTTTGTGAGTTTCAATTTTTCTACTATAACCTATTTTTGATGGACTTTTCGTGAAAACCAGGTTATTCACAGCAATATTTTACTAAAAATAATTGTTTTTTATGAGGGTATTTTTTTAGAGTTTTTTAATTTGGATACTTTTTCTGGTTTAGGCATTTTATATGGTTTGAAAAATATGTGTGGATTGAATTTTGACAGTTCAATCTGAATACTTAGTAGAAAAAAATGAAAAACTCAGATATAGTTGTTGAGTATTATTGTATAGACAACCTCCAAAAACACCATTTCAGAAAACCAAGTAACTGACATTCGGCAGTTCAAAATAAGACCTGCCCCAAACACCCCAACAAACCAAAAAAACACAAAAAACAAACCCCAAAAACAAAACAAACCAAACCCAAACAACACAAACCAACCCCACCAAAAACAAACCCAAACCCAACAACCAAAAAAACAAAAAACAAACAAAGCCCCAGCTAACACACCCACCACCCAACAAACAAACAGCCGCTACGCCACAAGAGACTCTAAACTA
>JAISPR010000007.1 GCA_031274765.1 Nitrososphaerota archaeon
TCCTTTCAACAAACAACAACAGTTCCTTCTAAAAACTTATGCATACCTTCCATATGTTCCACACAACTACTAAAGCGTAACAAAGCTTTGTCCTCACCCACCTGTTTTGACGAAGAACCGTATTTTGCGCTGGTGGCAGACTTTGGGTTGTCATACTTATCCTGGGGCGACTAAGCTCTATATTAATGGGGATAGTGGGGGAAGTAATGGGGTGCGGGTGAGGTTGTGGAAGAAGCAGTTGCAAGAGTTTGCGAATGTGTCGGGGTTGGAGGTTCATGTGTCGCATTTTCCGCCTGGGATGTCTAAGTGGAATAAGGTTTTGCATCGGATGTTTTGTTATATTAATAAGAGTTGGCGGGGGACGCCTCTTGTTTCTGTGGAGGCGGTTGTTAGTTTGATATCGAGTGCTGTTACTTCGCAGGGGTTGAAGATAGTGTGTGTTAGGGATGATAATGTGTGAGTTGGGGGTAAGAGTTACTGATGAGGAGTTGGCGGGTCTTAATTTGGTGAGGGATGGGTTTCATGGTGATTGGAACTATGTAATTCGTTCAAAATAATTACAGGTTATTTTTTTACAATTCCTATGTGTTTGCATATGGTTATTATTTGTTGTTGTGTTAGGTGTTTTCGATATAGGGGGGAGACTATCTGAAAACTAGAATTTTTCGTGTTTTTGGTGTAAACGGACGAAGAAAAGCAGTTCTTTTCTTGTTTTTCTGGGATTTTTGCTAGTTTTCGGGCAGTCTGGGGGGTGTTTTTGGTTTGGGTGAAGTATTTGTTGTAGTGGAGGCATTTGTAGACTTGGTGTTCTGCTCTGTTTTTTGTGTGTTTGATGGTGTTTTTTCTTTTTGGTTTTGGTGGTGTTTGCGGTTGGGGTTTTGGCAGGTTATGTTGGTTGTTTTTCTTGGGCGGGTCATGTTTGGTATTTTATTGCACCGTCCTATATAAACTAATCTATATTAGGACATTGCCAAATTTGAATTAATTGATAGTTTAGCACTGTGTGTATTGTGTTTTTCTATGAAAAAATGATGTGGTTTGAGGTGTTTTTTCATTGCGCTTCGATGGAAATTTGTTTCATAAGATTTGTTTGGTTTCTTTTGGTGGAGGTTCCATAGTTTTTGTTATGCTCTGTTGTGTTGTTGTATTGATTGGTTTTGTGGTTGTTTTTTTGTAAAATGATTTTATTTTTGAAGTTAATTTCATTTTTAAATTTATTTTTGAGCTAATGTGTTTTTATGCTCAATTGTCGTGGCTGTTGTCTTGTGTTGTTTTTTGTTGTTTTTTTGTTGTCTAGGAATTATCAAAAGGGTTTGTGCATGTTTGGGTGTAAGTTTTGGTTCTTTGTTATCGTGTGGTGGGTTAATAGTTTTGTTGTTGTGGTTGTATGGGTGTGATGGTGACATAGGTGAGGGGGTGTATTTGTCTAAAATGGGGGTGGTTTTGTTTTTTGGGTGGTTTTTTTGGTGTTTTTGGTTTTGTTGGGTTTGATTTTGTGTATTGTGGGCAGGTGTGTGTGTTGTTTGATTTGATTTATGTATGGTTTTGTGTGGTGTTGTGTGTGTTTGTTTTTGTTGTGTGATGTTTGAGTTGTTTTGTTGTGGTGTTTGTGTTGTATGTTCTTTAAGCATTGTTTCTGGTGTTGGGTGTGTTTAGATGATCCTCTCGAATCAAAATATTCCGTAACCGAAATATCCCTTTAAATATGCCAAATATCCTCATTTGTTTAACAATGCTGTCAACCTAACGACCACTAACGCGTAAAATACTTGTAAAACGTTGCACTTGAAATAAAACTAGCCAATACGCCAACTATGATGTCATCGCTGTAATTGCCAAAGCAACTGTATCTCCAGATGGATTAACCTTCAATAAAACCTAATTAAATTCAACCTCAAGAGTATAATTTGGTTTTTAATTGTAAATCAATAAAATTGACAGCATTGCCCCTTTAATACATAAAAAAATAAAATATGATTGTTGAGTGAATAAAATGAAAAATAAAACCCAAAAAACCATATCTATAATGCTTGCGCTGATGCTTGTTGTCAGTTGTTTTGCAGCCCTGCTGCCGACAACAACCGCAGCCAAAAACCAATACACCGTAAAGCACGGCCAATACTTCCAAGCCATCATCAATGGCAACCGGGAGTATATGACAAGATTTGAACTATATGACAATGGCAATTTAGTTGGTTATGCCTATTGCGCCAACATGGACCTGCCTTGTTATGATGGATCCACATACAAATCCGCCCCCATAAACGACTATTTCAAAAATGACCAAGACAAACAAATAATGGCCGCCCTAACCTACATCGCAAACGTCTATGGCTGGATGGAAACCAGCGATTTTGTAGGCTACCAACAACTAATACAAACCACGCTTTGGAGAATAATCCACGGCTATGAAGTCACATACATCGATAATGTTAATGGAGGTGAAATAAAGAAAATAATTGATCACATATATGACAACATCGATGACATACTAAACGACTACACCACCGGTATAACCCTTAGCGGCAAAGCCCTTGCTACTCCAGTTGGTTATGGTCCTTTTCAGGTTTCTGAAAATACCATATTAGCCAATGTCATGTTTGATTTAGTGTTCACCAAAGCCCCTCCCAACACAGCATTTGTCAACCCAGCAGGCCATGAAATAGCAGCAATTAAACCCGGAGAACATTTCTATATCCATACAGGCGATGGCCAGACAGGTGACTTCGAGTTCAGTGCCACAGCCTCAACACTGCACTCAATCAAATATGTGATTGACCTTAATTTCTTCATCGCGATAAACGACAACGGGGATAAACAGCCCTTGGTTGAGCCTCTTGTAGGGGTGGGTATTGAAATCAAAGCGTTTGCCTCCTCCTGCAGCAACTTTACTATAGCTTCTGGTGCTCATGAGTTTGGTCAGGTTTATGGCTCTGTAACTGCAACGAATGCCGATAACCGCCAAACAATCCTAAGTGGACTTAATCCTAAAAATGGTAATCCTTATTATGGGGATAAAAACAACCCCAATACGCCCTATGTGGTACCCAACAGCAACCACTTTGTCTATGCAGTGTTAGATAGGGCGAAACTTGAAAATGGGGCGGTTTTTGAGCTGCATATGTTGGTGGGAAACAATTTTGATGTGGTAGGTAAGGCGTCTGTTAAATTAGTTGGCGATGCTCTTGTAGTTGCTCTTGATGGCAAAGGTACTTTTGGTGTAACAGCGTTTAATCAAATCCCGGTATTTAATAACGGTAATGTTCATTCTCAAAAAGCAACTGATTTGGCAAAGTTTGGTGCAGCTGCTGAATTTAAGCATGACAATAACGCAATAATTTCCTGCCCAATTGATAAGGACGGCAATATATATCTCTACATCCACTGCGATGCAATGCAATTCTACAATAGTAATACGTAAA
This sequence comes from Nitrososphaerota archaeon, assembly GCA_031274765.1. Classification (GTDB taxonomy): domain Archaea; phylum Thermoproteota; class Bathyarchaeia; order Bathyarchaeales; family Bathycorpusculaceae; genus Bathycorpusculum. Next base: position 3,423 of record JAISPR010000007.1, read on the forward strand.
AGCTGTAAACTATAATTTCTTTAAAGACGTTCTATTCGTCTTCTCTTTTTTTGGTTAACGAATTATATAATCAAGCTGTCCTTATGGTTGTTTGTTTGGTTTTGGCTTGTGTTTGGTCAATGTCATTTCCTTAACACTACAACGAACATGCGGCAAGTAACTTTTTTCTACGATGCGACCGATAAGCAGCGGCATTATGACAAGCCCCTAGTGGATAACATATACGAATTGCCCAATGAAAAGATAAAACAAAAAACGCGGCCAAAAGATACCAAACCATATGCAAAGTTAAGTAAACGTCGTTTTTTTTAAAACATTACGCAAAACAACAGTAAACAAATGCGCAACCATAACCAAAACATATACAATCCACCCTAATAAGACCAACCTCTATGGCATACTCAAATAACATACCTCCAAACACTGCTCAATTGACCACCGCATCATAGCCAACTATCAAGCCAACTTGCAAAGCATCCAAGATGCATCTTATAAAATGCTTTATCACCCCATTTCATAGTGACGAATATAACCAAATAGATGCCCAGGCACAGCAAACGATTAATTTTTCAACACCATACGCATAAATACATTTAGCCCCTGCTTGTACAGGACCCCAGTCCCCTCTCCAAGAACATGTGGCTCCTAAGCAAGGGATTTATTCTGTGCAAGACTTTATCTGAATTGGAGCCACACAAGTACATGAATGCTTAAAGGTTTCCCCGCGTCCTGATTGTTTTTTAGGAACGCTAACTTTGGTAAGGACACAAAAAGATACGGGGTTTTTTGATGGCTGCAAAGTAATGCACTTCACTGGTAGGTATCTAAAAAGCTCTTCACTGCCAAAGGCTGCATCACAACCTACCCTTTAATGGGAAGTAAAGTGTTGTTAAAGCGTTAGCTAGCTTTGGTTGTTATTTTGTTTGGTTTGAATTTTGAGTTTTTTGGGAATTTGGCTGGGTTTGTTTTTCTGAAAAGGTGGGGTCAAACCATTGTTTGGGCAGGATAGTTGGGTATCTACTGGCTGTATTTTTTTGAGGTGTAGCTGGTAAATATTTTTGATTGATAGTTTCTTTTTTGTTTAGGCGGTGTGGTATTGTCGGGTGTTTTTGATGGTGTGGGTTCCTTTTTTATAGTGCAGTTTTCTATTGATGTGTGTTTTTTGGGTTGGTTATTTGGTGGGGCGATTGTTTAAAAACTAGAATTTTTTGTGTTTTTGGTGGAAACGGGCGGATAAAACCGTCTTTTTTTGTTTTTCTGGGGTTTTTGTTAGTTTTTGGACAGTTTGTGGGGTGTTTGGTTGGGGTTTGGTTTTAGTTTTTTGAGTGTTTAGGGAATTGTTGTATGCTTTGGACTTGTGTTTGGTCTAAGAGGTGTAGGGTGATGGGTTTGTGGGTTGGTTAGTTTGCTTAGTGTGTTTTGTTGGTATGTTGGGTGTATTTTGTTGGGTGGGTTTTGGAAGCAGTTGGTTTTGGTTTGTGTGTTGTTTTGGGTGTTGTTGCTTGTTTGTTTAGTTTTTCATGTGATGGTTTGTTTAGTATTTGGGTATGTATGTGTTTATGTCGTTGTCATTTGGGGTATTTGTGTATTTTTTATGGTGTATGTTGTGGTTTTGATACTTGTGAGTTGTTCGTTGTGGTGTTAAGTTGATGACATTGTGTGTTTGGTTGTGTGTTTTGTTTCAAATTGTGGGTGTGAGTGGTGTTGTATGGGTGTGATTTTTTATGTGTTTTGGAGTGGTGATGTGCTGGCTTGCTGTAATTTTTTGCAAAATTTATTTTACTATGTTATATAATATGGCTTGGAACTACATTTTTTTTTATTGTATTTATCGTAAAGTTAATATTCGACGAATTCGCAAGCAAGCGTTTGATGAAACGACATGATATGTTTCAGGTGATGTTATGAAAGACGGTTTAAAACGTTTAATATCTATAATATTTGTACTGTTGCTTGTTGCTGGTTGTTTTGCAACATTGCCCAAAGCAGGCACGGTATCTATTCCCACAGTTTCAACGCAAATGAATGGTAATGACGTGACCATCACAGTAACCGATGGCGCTAATACTTTTACTAAAATTGTTCCCTTTGCTAAAAACTCTGTAGAAACCTATGATGTTTCTGGCTATACCGTTGAGGTCGAATATAATGGCAGCAAAGTGAAATCTGCTACCATAATTTCTGTCCCCAACACCACCAACGAAGAAATAACCCAAGGCATAGAAGACCAAACCAAAGACGTACCTAGCGGAACAAAAGTCTACCTCAAAGGCAGCGGCGGCAGCTTTAGCAAATCAGGCTGGCAAAACATATTCTACATAGGCGGTGCAGAAAACGCAAAAGATCCAAATGTCTGGCATCTCGTAATAGCACCCCCCAAAGACTCTGAAAATGTACTCTACATGCAAATAACATTCACAAACGGCAAAGTCTTTACATGGGAAAAAACAGAGGGCTTCTCCACTAACGCTGGTGACAACAATCCCGGATGGGTCCTTGTAGCACCTGCGGGTTGGGAAATCGCATATGTTAACACAGGCAACAACAACATAAGCGGTAGCTTTTTGGTAACCTCAGGTGGCGTTAACAATTTCAACATCAGCGGCTTTCACAAAGGAACCCCTGACGCTCCACCTAGCAGCAAACTCACTCTAAAAAAAACTGTAAATGGCATGCCTATTATTAATTGGTGCAAAAACAACTACAACGGCAACCCTGATGAACTGCTCGCTGGTATAACCTTTTGGATTTATACAAATGAAAACAATGCTAAACTACGTGATACCACCTTTGTTGCCATTGGCAAGTTTGACTCTACAGGCACAGTAACCTTTGATACCTTGGGTAAAAACGCTGCAGACTTTAATGGATGGTATTGGATAGTTGAGGACCTCTCAGGCATAGCCGCAGACGTTTTTGAGAAAATAGTCGACCCAGTAAAAATCTACATCAGCAAAGACGGCAACATCGGTGCCAGCAATTTTGACTACAATGCTAAATACTACGTACGCTACAACTGGTTTAACAATGACGGCCGCGTTGGTCTAA
>JAISPR010000089.1 GCA_031274765.1 Nitrososphaerota archaeon
AGGTGGGTACACCCATTCTTCCTTCTTCAAGCTTACCTATGTTCTCCCTCATGTCCCATACAACATTTATACCGTAACGAAACTTATTGACCCTACCCACCTGATTTGACGAATAACCAATTTGAGTTGCCAAGAGCAACTATGCACAAGTGTAGCCAAATTAGGGTAGTTGTGTTGTGGGACATACTTGGTGGTCTCTTTGTTTGGTACTCACTGACAGAGTATGCTTTAGTTTTGTTTTGTTCAACAGCTGATATGTGTGCGTTTAAAAAGGCACTCGCGTGAGCTAAACACATACATACAAGTTTCGAACAGAAAGACCAAGACACACCTAAACAGCGAAACTCTCTTGAGCATATAGTGTCGCTATTTTTATTAACCCAAAACATACATCATAATCTCTATGCAAGCTGAATTTGGAATAATCGGCGGAACGGGTCTTTGTGACCCTAAACTTCTCAAAGACATACAAGAAATCACCATAGATACACCCTATGGAAAACCCTCTAGTGTCATTACAGTGGGCGAGTTAGGCGGCCGAACTGTGGCATTTTTACCCCGTCATGGTAAATTGCACACCATTAGACCCACAGACATTAATGTGCGTGCCAACATTTGGGCGCTAAAACGCTTAGGGGTAAAACGTATTTTGGCCGCTTCTACTGTGGGTTCGTTGCGGGAAGATTACCAGCCCGGTGACGTAGTGTTTTGTGATCAATTCATCGACCGCACCACCCGTAGAGAACAATCTTTCTACACCTTAGCTGAAAACAAAGTATGCCACATATCAGTTGCAGAACCCATGTGTCCCCAATTACACAGCATTCTAATTGACACCACTAAAACTCTAAAAATTAAAAATCACGAAAAAGGCACCTATGTTTGCATAGAAGGCCCACGCTTCTCAACCAAAGCTGAATCCAAACTCTACCAACAATGGGGCGCTGACATAGTTGGCATGACTATGGTTCCCGAGGTTGTGTTAGCTCGAGAAGCTGAAATCTGCTACGCAAACATATCAACTGTGACCGACTATGACTGCTGGAAAGACCACGCCGTATGCGTAGATGATATTGTAACCATAATGAAAACGGGTACCGAAAACCTAAAGCGCATCATCACCGAAACCATCAAAAAAACCCCTGCTCAAACCACCTGTAACTGTAACCAAGCGCTAAAAAGCGCCTTTGCATAGAGGCAAAAACATGAACAACCCTCTCCCCATAAACCTCAAAAATCACATCCGAAGAATCCCCGAATTCAAAGGCGTAGTATTTTGGGACATAACGCCCCTGTTAAAAGACCCTGCCTGTTTTCACACGACTATCAAACAAATTGCAGACCATTACCGCAATAAAAACATAGATTTAGTCATCGCTAACGAAGCCCGTGGATTTATCATTGGTGCTCCTGTTGCCTATGAACTAAATGCCGGATTTGTACCCATCCGCAAAAAAGGCAAACTCCCCTACAAATGCATTGATCTAACATACCAAAAAGAATACGAAAGCGACACCATACAAATCCATGAAGACGCTATCACTAAAAACCAAAACGTACTCATCATTGACGATTTACTTGCAACCGGAGGCACCGCCAAAGCAAACCTTGAACTCGTAGAAAAATTAGGCGGCAAAGTTGTAGGTATCGCCTTTATGATCGAGCTGGATTACTTAGACGGCAGAAAAGTACTTGGTAACAAATATGAAATATTCTCCCTTGAACGAAAACCAACCCCCGACAGCTAATTCTTAGTTTGATTACAGGCAACCTCCGAAAACCTACATTTTTCCAAAAAGCACTTGCTGAAAACGGTGTAACTATGTTGTTTGGTTTTCTGAAATGAGGTTTTCGGAGGTTACCTACAACAGTCCTCTTCACATATTGCACACAGCGCTAAAATGGCGCCTTATATCCATTTGTTGTTACACACTGACAGTAACTCAGGTTTAATACTGTTCCATCCAAAGTAAGTATCCATAAAGGAGATGAATATTTGGAAAACATTTTTGCAGATGAACAACCAGTAGTCAGTGCTATTAGTGAAGACGTAACTTTAAAACCTAAACGAAGTGCATTTATTTTTATAACCGCTGAGTCGGAAGCAAGTCGCATGGCATTTGATGATTTAAAAAAAATTGACGGCATCCAAGAGGTTTACCTATCATTGGGCGCCTATGACTTGGTAGCTAAGGTCAGTTGCGAATCACTAGACCATATAAGAGAAAATGTGCTCAAACGCATTCGAAACATAGGTAGCGTCAAATCAACCCTAACCTTAACAGTCATTTAAAACAAGTTACAAACAACCGTTTTATCACCAATACATCTAAAATTGCAAAATATTATTTTTAGACGCTGTTTAAAATAGCCCAATAATACCTATTTTGGCGAATAATTCCCTTAAGGCACATTATCCAAATGGATTTTAACGCTCCCTCACAACACGTGTTGCAAGATATTGATTACCGGGTAGTTACTGCAGAAACAAACATCAATAACCAAACACTTACCTGATAAGATTCTACAAACCTTCAAAACAAATAACTAACCCGACATTCAACTTTTCTTTACTTGCTTTTTATGTGTTTGGAAATAAACCAAACTCACCGCAACAAAACCCACCACTAAAACTATGGTAAAAACTATAAATAAAACATTAACCGAAACACGCCCCTATCATCTGATACCCCATCGTTACCCATAGATAAGTCACCCTTCGCAGATGATCCGCTATTTTCAATAGACAAATCACCCATATCAAACTGAGAATATATGTTACTATACTGTGTAGCGGTGTTGCCAGAAATCTCGCCGCCCAACCTATTAAACGTACCAACACTATACACCCCACCACCCAGTTCAGCGGTATTGTTAAAAATCACCCCCTTTTTAGACAAACTAAAGACCCCATCACGATAATTGTATACCCCTCCACCTTTGGTAGCCTGATTATTTGAAATTTTGCCGCCCGACATACTAAAAAGATTACTGTTTTGCACTCCCCCGCCATTTCCGCCTACATTGTTAAAAATTTCACCCCCTGACATACTAAAGTTACCATTGGATTGTACCCCACAAGCATTGTTGCGGATTATACCACCAGACATACTAAACATACCATAAGTCCAGCCCCAGTTATACGTGCCAAGGTTATACACGCCAAAGCCTGCGTTGTTAGAGATCTCACCCCCCGATAAAATAAAGGAGCAACCTACCTCGTTGTACACACCATGATTTTTGCTGTTAGAAATAGTTCCACCGGACATACTAAAAAGGCCCCTGTTACACACCATACCATCAGAGATTACACCCCCCATCATATTAAATGTGCCACTGGTAAACAATGTCGACGTGCTACTCCCTAATCCGTTATCGATATTTTTAGAAATAGTTCCCCGTGACAGACTAAAAACACCCAGATTAGACACCCCTGAACCAATAGCACCTATATTATTTGAAATCTCACCGCCAGTCATCACAAAAGTGCCATTATTGTACACTCCCCCACCTGTACCATCATGATCTACCGTATTATCTGATATCTTGCCACCGGTTAGACTAAAATTGGCCTTTCGCTATTTTAGGTGGGTACACTCATTCGCCCTTCTTTAAACTTCTTATGTTCTCCCTTAGTGTTCCATACAACATTATACCGCAACAAAACTTATTGACCCCACCCACTTAATTTGACGAATAACCTTGTGTTTTGGTTAAGGAGCTGTCTTGGAAGATGAATGAGATTTATAAGAAGTTTGGAATAGATTCGCCGTTTAGACTTCTTATTTGTGGTAAGAAATAATGCGGGAATTACGGTTTAAGCGGTCATGTTATTTGAAAATTATACGCTTGTCTACTTTGAATCCGAACCCTATATTTGCCGTAGTTTGAAAAGCACAACTTTATAACTTTATACACCAACACTCCCTAAAAGAAGCACGGATGGCTACATAATGTCTGCAAATGCACGTTCACTAAAATATGTGTTAGGCTGGCTAATTGCAGGCACACGCGGCGGATTAACCCGTGCACGTATAATTAAAGCCTTAAAAGAAACTCCCCAGAACGCTAATCAGCTGGCAACATTGTTAAAGATGGACTACAAAACAATGCGCCATCACCTTGAAGTATTAGAAAAAAACCGAATGGTGACCTCTGTGGGTGACCGATATGGCGCAACATATTTTCTTTCACAACTACTTGAAGACAACTATGGCTTGTTTGAGGAGCTTGCGAAAAGAATAGGGAAAAAGTAAAAAAGGAGAACAATCAAGAGGAAGAACAGATGAATAGAAAACAAGCAATATTTGGTCTACTTATTGTTTTATTAGTTTTATCTGCATGTGCCGCAGTTTTAATAGCGCTCTACCAAGGCGAAACAAGGGGCCACCCCAATTTTCTCTTCGGTCCCAGAACATACCGAACCAACCCTGCAGATATAGAACTGTACTATTGGGCAAGAACTATACTCTCAACATTAAACATAGTATTAATTACCGTGTTAATCGTTAGCTACATAAATATCTATTTAAAAACCAAATCCGAATTTACCATTGGCTTATTGTTCTTCGCAACATTTCTACTCATAAAAGATATTGCTTGGAGTCCTTTTATAATTGGTGCCTTAGGCTTTGGTATATTTGGACTGGGCCCATTTGCATTTCTACCCGACCTATTCGAAATGGCGGCGCTTCTTGTCCTGTTCTACTTAAACGTCAAATACTGATGTGCTATTGCGTGTTCCACACCGATACAGGACAGAATATGGAAAACCTATTTAAGAATCAATACCGCACAAACACACGGAAGCGACCTAAATGACCCAGGAACTCCAACCCAAAAAAAGTATCAGCCTAACCGTAATTGCATTAAGTATCATCTGCATTATACTTGCGGCAAGTACCATTGGCGCATTAACTCTCTATCGGCCAGATGAAGAACTAATAGACGAAAAAGATCAAACTATAGAAACGTTAAACGAACAAATATCATTATTAACCAATCAAGTAGGTATTTTACTTGCCAATCAAAGCCAGGCCAGCAGTAGCCAGAGCGAAATTGCTTATCTCAATGGACAGTTAACCACGTTAGGCAATGACTATACCGCCTTACAAAGCACATACGCAACAGCACAAAAACACATACGCTTAGAGTTTTCAGAACAACTATACAACAGTACAGTACACCAAAAACGCGAAGATAAAACAAGTATCTACAAAAGTGACAACGACTTAGCCTATGCAGGTTACCTCTTAGTCGAAGCCACCTCAAATTCAACTACTGCCTATGTTCAACTTACCTATAATTACGTCTATGACAACAAATACATACCCGTTGATTACATTGTCCCCATAGAAAAAGACCATCAAATAATACTGCCGTTATTGCCCTCCAAATTTGAGCTTTTTGTCGGCAACAACAACGCAGAAGATGACAACAAGGTAAGTGCCATAGTTACACTATATTATTAATCTCCTTATTTTTTTAATTCTATTATTACTTTATAATTTACCCTAAAAGTGTTTATGGTCGGGAAATTTTTAAAGTGTCGCTCTTTGACGTCTGTTGTTTCTTAGGTTTTTTAGAAAAGTAATCTGGTGGTGGGTGTGGTTTATTAGGTAATATGCTAGTGAAAACGTTGCGCAGGTGTTGTGTGTTGGGGTTTGTTATTTTTTCGTTTTTTGAAGCTGTCTTTTTGACATTTAACGCTTATTAGACCATAAACCGGCGGAGCCAGAACTAAACCAATTTTAGAAGAAAAAACAAAATACACCACCCGGCTGTCCAAAAAATAGTAAAAATCTTTGAAAAACAAGAAAAGGGCTGTTTTTCTCCGTCCGTTTCCGCTAAAAGCACGAAATTTTCTAGTTATTAGACCGTCTCTCACACTAATCCTTCACAACAAAGAAAAACACACCTGCACCTACCAACAAAAAACAGGTTCTTCATCAAATCAGGTGGGTAGAGCCAATAAGTTTTGTTACGGTATGGTGGTTGTATGGGGCATAATGGCGAACATACAGGTTTGGGAAGGAATGGTTAGGCGTATCCACCTAAAATAGCGAAAAGTCAAAAAATACAACCAACAAACAGAAGACACCAAAACCGCTAACCGCATCAGATATCCAAAACCATACCCACACTCTGCTACCTCCAAGACATGACCACCACTAACCAAAAACAACACCCGTATATTTGCTACCCCAAATACACAAACCCCCTACGCAATCCAAACCAACCCCAAACCAACCCCCAACCAACCCCCAAAAAAACCCCCAACCAAACCAAAAACAACCCCCCAAAAAACCCCAA
>JAISPR010000015.1 GCA_031274765.1 Nitrososphaerota archaeon
GACAACACAAAACCCACACCAACATTATACACACCACCCCCACCAGCAACACCATCACCGCCATTGCAGGCAAAGGCTCCGTCGCCGTTACCCCCCGTACCGATGGCAGTATTGTTTGTTATGGTGCCGCCCGACAACACAAAACCCACACCAACATTATACACACCACCCCCACCAGCAACACCATCACCGCCACTCTCGATGCCGGAACCGGTGCGGCCGGTACTGGTGACGACGTTGTTTGTTATGGTGCCGCCTGTCATCGTAAGGGTGCCGTTGTTGTATATGCCGCCGCCATAAGCTGTGGGCGTTTCGCTAACGGTATTGTCTGATATTGTGCCGTTTGTCAGTGTAAGTGTGCCGCCAGTGTTAATTGTTACACCTCTGCCCGTTGTTCCTCTTGGGTGGGTAACTGTTATGCCGGCGAGTTCCAATACCCCATCGGCCTCAACAGTGATGGTGCTGGTTCCATTAGCGCCTATGAGTTTGAAAAATTCTGTTGAACCGTTACTTGTTAGAATAATGTGTTTTTCAGTTGTAATAACAAGGGTTTGGCTTAGTTCAATATTATTTTTGAGGGCAATAACAGTTACCATATTGGCCTCGGCATTATTAACCGCCGTTCTGAGTTCAGCCTCTGATTCAACATACACCAACGTTTCAGCATGGGTGCCTATCATGCAAGCAAGTAAAGAAGAAAACAACAACACAACTATCAAAGAAACAAACAATAAATTTTTGTGAAGGTTATATATTTCAGGTTTGGATTTTTTAGCATTCATAACCATATTAATCGCCGCATACGATATAGGGTTAAAAAGATAATCAACTATATATATCATTACATATACTACATAACACTATACGCAATAAACGTTAATAACTCAGAAAAACGGCAACATTGCCTCACGCGTTTTTTGGAAAAATAATCCAAAGAAGAACAAACACCAACCAAAAAAATTAACCCACAAAATTAAAACAGTAAAAACACCACAACCATGCTGAACATATCCAACAATCACCTGTAGATTAAAATGTTTTTAACAGAACAAAACCACAAATTTTCGTACTAAATACAATATGCAACATATTTGCATCATCAAAACAGCAGTCAAATAATTATCTGAAAAAAATCAGAAAACAATCAGCATAGGTTAAAAATTCCAAGAATTCAAGAATTAGCCCAAAACATAAACACTACTTTGTTACTTGAAACTGCTGGTGGACGGAGCGGGATTTGAACCCGCGACCTCCACGATGCCAACGTGGCGATCATACCAGGCTGATCTATCCGCCCAAATAAAAGATGGCTTCAGAAGTCTACGCGCCTCAGCTAATAAGCTTTCTTATGAGTATAAGTCAAAAAGTTTACAAGTACCATCTACATAGCAACTATAAAATAATCAGTAAAACACAGAAACCACCTTAGACCCAACCTTATTGATGCGACAACACAAATATTTTACAAAATAAACAAACACATAACATTTACACAGAACAATAATTATAAAAATAAATTTAAAATAATAAATTCAAACAGTTAGAATAAAATTAAAAATGACATTGTCTCAATTATATAAATCTGTCAACCATAAAAAAATTGAAAAATTCACAAGATCAAAAGATATGCACTATCCACAACGTTTAATGATGTTGGTTTTTGGCTTTTGCACAATCTTAACTACAAATATATAAAAAAATAATCACACCCACACACCAAAATGACACAACACAACCATAAAACAGATAAAACACCCAAACTCCAAAACAGTAAACCAAAAAACAAAACCCTTTATGCCCTTACCACACTACGACTCAACAAATAACAAGCAACCACAACGCACACAAAAAACACACCCAACTCACGATAGAACATTACAAAACACCACCCCAACATCCATAACAAACCAAATTTTCCAACAACAACCAAAAAAACCAAATCACAAAGACCACACTACTTGAAAAATTTATAAGGCAACACTACATAAGCATGCCAAGTAAGGTGCCACAAAATATGCCCAAAATTAAAGTAGCTCTAATCGGTGTAGGAAATTGCGCCGCCTCATTTATTCAAGGCATCCAATTTTACAGCAAACCAAACACCAACCAACTTGGACTTCGTAACCCAGTCTTGGCTGGATACACACCAAAAGACATAGAAATCGTTGCCGCATTTGATGTTGACAATCGAAAAGTTGGCCTAGATCTCTCAGAGGCCATTTTCGCTAAGCCCAACAATACACCAAAGATCTGTGATGTACCCAGTTTAGGAGTCAAAGTTTCTATGGGTCCACTGCTTGATGGTGTGGGTGAATCCACCCGGGCACTAGTTGAGATCAGTAATTCCTTGGAGGCAAATATTGTAGAAACACTACAATCCACAGATGCTGAAATCATTATTAATTTGCTTCCAAGTGGGGCAGTGGATGCAACGCGTTTTTATGCTCTGCAGGCCATAGTTGCCGGTTGTGCATTTATCAATGCGACGCCAAATTTTATCGCAAGTGATCCAGTGTTGGCTCAACAGTTTGAGGATGCAGCTCTGCCGCTTGTGGGTGATGATTTGGTTGATCAAATTGGTTCCACGGGGTTACATAAAACTTTGCTCAAATTATTGAGTGATAGCGGGGTACGTATCAGTGAGACTTATCAGTTAGATGTGGGTGGGGGAACAGAGTCTGTTGATACTATAGACCGGTCGCGGGATGCTAAGCGAAATATTAAAACTGAGGCAGTTGCGTCTTCTTTAGCTTATAAAACAGATGTTGTTGCGGGTTCCACGGATTATGTTGATTTTTTGCAGAATAAGCGGGATAGTTATTTTTGGATAAGTGGTACTTATTTTTGTAATGCCCCACTAAAAATTGATCTCAAGTTCCAGACGGTGGATGCTCCAAACGCAGGGTCGGTTCTTTTTGATGTGGTGCGTGCGCTTAAGGTAGGATTGAATAGGAAACAAAAGGGCGTGTTGGAAGCTGTTTGTGCGTATGGTTTTAAGCATCCGCCTAAAGTGCTATCAATGCAAGAAGTTGAGGATGAGTTTGTTAAATTCATCACTTAATTTTTTTTTATCTACTCAATTTTTTAGCCCGTTTTATACATTATAGTTCTTATGTTTTCTTGAATTTTTTTTAGTTCAACCACTACCGTTCATTCAAAACCACTAACTGAGTTCTCAACTCTACCTGATGACCCGTCCTCAATACCTTCAAAGTCCCAACCCAGAAACACTCAACCCTGAAACCTCAAAATTCAAAAAATACAAACCGCATACGCAACATAACAAATCTTAACATGAGCCTCAACATGAAACCCAACCAAACACAAATCGGCCTCAAATCCAAACCCTTCAAACACCTAAACGACCACTCAACCACATCCACATCAAAACACCCCCCAGACTGTCCGAAAACTAACACAAATCCCAGAAAAACAAGAAACAAACTGATTTTCTCCGCCCGTTTACACCAAAAACACAAAAAATTCTAGTTTTTAGACAGTCTCCCCCAACAACCTCACTAACCCCTAACCCGTATTCTAAAAAATTTCAAAAAAGTACGCTAACACAAAATAATCATTCACAGCAAAATACTACCATAAACAACCTGTTTTTCTCGAAAACGTCGTCAAAAATGTTCTACAATAGAAAAATTGAAAACTCATTATACCGGAGCTACAACACATAAATTTATCACAGATTGGGACACTGGTCAATATTTTCAAGCACTACCGTTTAAGCCACTTCTTTAATCGGCAGGCACCCTCTGCAAGACCAACACCCAAAAATCCAAAAAACATACCAAACACTACAATTTGAGACAAACCCACCACCAATATAACATTAACTGTGCTTGACCAAGTGCCTTCCACTCCAGTAACCGTTGGACCGACCGGAATTTGCACCTGAACGCCCACGTTGACACGAAAAACTATCATAAGCACAAACAGAAGAAACATCATGGCAAATGCCAAGATTGCGGGTTTGAATAAATCTAGAAGTCATGAGAATGTGACCGTCGAACGGCCAGTCCCCACATAACAGCGCCTGGAACAATAAGCCCATAAACTGTTACGCTGGCCCCAATGACATTTAACAATAGAAGAGATTTTATTCCTGCGGATACCGCCCATATAAAACCCCAAAACCCAACATTCATAAGCGTTAATACAAACCTGAATTCCCGAAAAAATTTTAACCTACAGGAACCGGCAAACCAAACACCTCAAACAAAACCCTCTGCACACGAGTCAAAGGACGCAAAATATGCTGCCCCCCAATACAAACCGACTTCAACCGCGACAAAACCAAAAACACACCATCAAAAGTAAACTCCCCATAAAGCCCCTTCTCCCGCAAAACATTATGCACACAAGAACTCAAAATAAGCGCCACAAACGCCACAAACAACTTATTCTCAGCCCGCACATCACTATGAACACGCAACCGATCCAACCCAAAATTACACATAAACTGCCAAAAACTCTTCTCCACCACATCCCGCATCCGATAAACATCCAAAGCCAACTGCACATCCACCACATAATTACTAACCAAAACCAACCACCCCGACGTCGCCAACTCTGCTTCAACCACATCCTCCCGCACACTAACTGTATAACCACACTCCACCCGTGAAGATTTGCGCACAATCAAATATTTTTCAATCTTTGCCCGATACTTCTCATACTCCACCCCCGTAGCAACAATGGATTTCAATTTTGTTATGAGCAAAAATAGTTCATTACGTTCATTTAAGGTCCTTTGCGGATCAAAAAACACATGCACCCAAAGCTTCACACCCTGCTTCCCCCAAACTCTACATTTGTGCACGCCTCGAATGGGATCTCCATTTGTAAGAACCAAATTTTTAAGGTTATCAATGGTTTCACGTTCTTGTACAACTTGTTCTTTAGCAAAATTATTAGTAAAAGGCACACTAACCAAGAACCGTATGTTTTTAGATAATAGCAGATTGAGGTTTTTTTGACTGTAAAACGCTTTATCCATTATAAATGCAGCATCAGTTTGGCCAAATAGAGCTTGGAATTTTGCTGTGGTACATTCAAGGGTTGAGACATCACTTAGACTGCCGCTGTAGCTTGTTTGATATATGGGTAGTTTGGTGGTTTCTCCAAAGAGCATGCAGTGGTTAGTTTGGGGCAGGTCTTCGTTGTCTCGGTTATAGCCCCATTCGCATTCGGTTCGTTGATTGGAGTAGGAGGATATGGAGGTTATGTCTAGGGCTATGTTTTGGTTTTCTTTTATGTGGTTGTACCAGGTTTTGTAGAATTGGTTTTTTTGGGTTTCGGTTATGTTTTCTAGGAGGTGGCTTATTTTTTGGGAGGTGAGGTTGTTTGTTTCGGGCCAGTGGTTTTGGGTGAGCCAGTCTTGGCAGTACATGACGGGTTTGTTTTGGGTGGTTAGGTAGCTGGCTAGGGTGAAGATGTCGTTGTGGGTTGTGGGGAAGGCGGTTTTTAGGGCGTTTGTGAGGCCTGTTTTTTGGGCGAGTTGGGTTAGGAAGTAGTGGGGGCCGTAGTCTTTGGTGTTGTCGAGTATTTCTTTTATGTTGGCTGTGGTTGGTTGGGGTTGGTTTGTGGGTGTGGGTTGGGGTGGGTTTGGGTGGGTTTGTTGGTATGTTTGGGTGTATGTTGTTTGGCCTGTGTTTGGGTCTATTTTTCCGATTTTTGTTTTTTTGTTTCGGGGGCGGCCTTGTTGGTCTCGGTATGAGGTGGATTGGTAGAGGTAGGTGTATTTTCCGATGTGTTGTTTTGTTATGTTGGTCATGGGGGTTCGCCTTTTGTAGGTTAAATTTTTTTTTAACCTACTGTGCTGGTTTTATTGTGTTTGTTTTGGTATTTATACCTTTTTCTGTGGCGTTTGGGTTGTAGGTTAAAATTTTTTCGGGAATTCAGGTACAAACCCTACAAATCCAATGAGTAAAGCGTCAGACATGCGCATATGAGAGGGTACCACTTTCTTTTCCGGGAATATTTGTAGAAACTGTACCGCCAAATACCCTTTTTCGGTAAGGACATATTTGCCTGATTCGTCTTTTTGAATTAGGTCGGCAAGAATTTTGAGGTGATAGTTGAATTTGCCTGTGTTGGAAACTTCTGTTATACCCATTAGGTCTGTGTAGGAAAGGATAGACGTTTGGTTTAGTGCTTGGATGATTTTGTGGCGGATAGGGTGTTTAAGAACGTCTTGGAAGGATTCGATGTCTACAGCCATGGTAAGCCCTTTGTCAGAGTTAGTTTACGTGACTTGATTTAACTCTATTTGACTAATCACGTTATCAAAGGTTAGTCAAACAAAAAGCAGTAGAGATTAAAAAGTATGTTAACTGGAAAATATAGAGCCCAAAGCCAGTTCATCAATACCGGCCCACTCTACGCTAATTTGCCTTACGGTTTACCGTAAATGAAATAAAGGCAACCTCCGAAAACCCCATTTCAAAAAACCAAGCAACATAGTTACACGGTTTTTAGCAAACGATTTTTAGAAAAATATGGTTTTCGGAGGTTGCCTAAAGGGTTATCTTTTTTGAGACCTCTTTGATGTTAACCAGTCTTTTTTTGCGGTATTAGTTAACAGTATTATTTTGATTGTCCAATTGTCGAGATTTTTTGGGATTAGCAGGTTTGCCTTTATGTATTTTTGTCCACCTGTTTTTTCGCGTGTGTTGTGGATGATTTTGAAACCATTGTTGTTTGGAGGATATATGAGTGGGTAGAGTTTGTATAGTTGAACTTTTAGGTGCAGAATTTTTTGTTCTTGAAGTTGATTTACAGATTTTGTTGTGTTAATTTTTTCTAGTTGTTGGATTTATTGTTTTAGTGGGTGATAGCTTTTTTATGGCTTACTTTGTTTGTTCTTCGATGGTGTATTTGGGAATTTTGATGGTTATTCGTCAAATCAGGTGGGTGGAGTCAATAAGTTTTGTTGCGGTATAATACTTGTATGGAACATAAGGGAGAATATAAGAAGTTTAAAGAAGAAAGAATGAGCGCACTCACCTAAAATAGCGAAAGGCCATTTTGATTTGGCGTTTAGTTTACGGTTTTCAAGGGCTAATGCTTTATTTTCTGTTTTTATCGATTTAATTTCCAACATTATTCCTTTGTTTATTTTGTATCTCATATTTTATAATGTAATAGTTAGAGTTATACGTTTTTTATACGTGTACAATTAGCAATAGAGCATGGTGTGCGAAAAATTGCGATTTCATTCTCCAAAAAATTACTTCGTTAAGTAGACACAAAATTTGAATCAGCAAAAATATTCACTCAAAACTCCAAAAATCACCCTCCATAAAACAACCATTTGCAGTAAAATACCACAAACACCACTCTTTTCTCGGAAAGCGTCATTAAAAATAGTTTATAGTAAAAAATCAAAAAATTATAGAACAAAAAGGTTACAAATAACCATTGAAAAGAGAAAAATATACGATAGACAACTATATAGGACCAGAACAGGTGAGGGATTATAAAGTTGCCCAACAATTGCAAAGAGCAAAATCACACAAAAACGCATCCGTCTAACAAGGAGAGAGGTAACAAGTGAAATTCTTTCATATATCCGATTTACATCTCGGCAAACGCATCAGAGAACACTCAATGATAGAAGACCAGAAACACATTCTAAATGAAATAATACGTCACGCTAAAAAGAATAATCCAGACGCCATTTTAATAGCTGGCGATATTTATGACAGATCTGTTCCACCAGTAGACGCTGTTCAATTATTAGATGATTTTTTAGTAGAGTTAAATGCTTTGGGAATTACCATATTTTTAATTTCTGGAAACCACGACAGTGTGGAACGCATTGCTTTTGGTGCTTCTTTTTTACAGAAAAGCAACATACATATCGCTCAAAGTTATAATGGAAAAATAACAGCCATACCAGTTCAAGACGAATTTGGTCAGATTAACATCTGGATGTTACCATATCTAAAGCCCGCCACAGTTCGGCCATATTTCCCTAACAACGAAATTATCACATACTCAGATGCTCTATCAACCGTTCTGAGCAACAGTGGAATCGACACGACATCAAGAAATATCCTTCTTACACATCAATTTGTAACAAATGCGATCCCAAGCGAATCAGAAGAGCTAACCGTTGGTAATTCAGAGAATGTTGATGCTTACTTATTTGATGACTTTGATTATGTCGCATTGGGACATATTCATAAATCGCAGTACATAGATAAAAAAACCATCCGTTATTGCGGCACACCACTCAAATACGCAGTTTCTGAAATAAACCACGTCAAATCAATCACTATGGTGGAAGTGGGCATAAAAAATAATGTTACAATCTCAGAAATCCATTTAAGTCCCCGGCGAGAAATGCGAAAAATACGCGGGAGCTATGCAGAGGTTACCGCACGCAAAAACTATACTAACACTAAAACAGATGATTATGTCTATATCATTTTGACCGATGAAGAAGACGAACCTGACGCTGCTATAAAACTACGTAATATTTATCCAAATTTGCTATTTTTAGTCTACGATAATAAACGCACACATACCAGTTTTTTGATTGACGGCGCCTCAAATTTAAACAGAAAATCACCCGTGGAGTTGTTTGGAGAATTATATGAGCTACAAAACGGACAAATCATGAGCCCGATGCAAGAAGAATATACACGAGAACGGTTTAGAGCAATCTGGGAAGGAAACATATGAGACCCATAAAACTTGTAATGTCTGCATTTGGATGTTATGCAGGAGTCTGTGTACTTGATTTTGAGAAATTCGGTTCAGAGGGTCTCTATCTTATAACCGGTGACACGGGAGCGGGTAAAACCACTATTTTCGATGCAATTACCTTTGCTCTCTATGGAAAAGCCAGTGGAGATAGCAGGGAAGCATCTATGCTGCGAAGTAAATATGCCATACCAGAGGCAGAGACCTATGTCGAGTTTACTTTTAGTTATCACGCCAAAAAATACACGGTACGACGCAATCCAGATTATAGTCGACCAAAAAAACGGGGGGAAGGAAACACACGTAAAGACGCAGATGCAGAGCTACAACTACCTGACGGACGCAAAGTTACGAAAATACAAGATGTAACTTCTGAAATTGAAAACATAATAGGTATAACGCGAGAGCAATTTGTGCAAATTGCAATGATTGCGCAGGGAGAATTCTTGAAACTATTGCATGCAAAATCAGAGGATAGACGGGAAATATTTCGCCGAATTTTTAATACTAATCATTATCATATGTTTCAAGAACACTTAAAAACAGAAGCAAATAACCTTGTAACCGATAGAAACATCTATCAAGCACAATACTCACAGGCACTCAGAGGAATTCTTTTAGCAGATGATGATATTGTGGGAGCTGAAAAATTATCAGAAATCAAATCAGACCCCTTATCGATGGATGAAACAATAGTTTGGCTTAATCAACGCGTCAAAGCCGATGAATTAGCTATAGCAGACAATACAAAATTATTAGAAAAGATCAATGAAAAACTTGGGATAATCAATCAGATGTTGGGAAAAGCAGAACAGGATAAAAAAGCTCGGGCACTTTTAGCTGATACACAAAGTCGTCTACCAAACGAAGAAGCCGCACAAGCCGCAGCTAAACTAAAGTTAGCTGAATTAGAGGCAAAGCAACCTGAGTACGATACAGTTCAGAAGCGGATTAATGAACTTGAAGCCTCACTGCCCAGATATGCACAATTACAAAAATTGATCAATTCTATTCAAACAAATACAGAAAAACTCGAAGAAGAAAAGCAAAAAGTCACCATATTAAAAGGTACCCAAGAAATAGATACCGCCGTATTTGAAGATATGAAAAAAGAATACGAATCATTATCTAATGTTGACGCAGAGGTAGAAAAGTTACAACACGCCAAATCAGTATTGACTGAGAAAAAAACAAACCTTAATACCCTTCAGACTTCAAAGAAAACATATGAAACACTTATTTTTTCAGTCGCAGATGCCCAAACAAAGTATCAGCGCAAGACAAAAATATTTTTGGATTTGCGCAAAGAATACGAAGACCTGCATAAGGCATTTCTTGATGAACAGGCAGGCATTTTGGCACAAGAGCTACAACCCGGAGCACCCTGCCCAGTATGCGGTTCAACAACCCATCCAAAACCAGCAATTCTATCTGTCGAATCCCCAACAAAGACAACACTAAATAAAGCAAAAAACGCTTCAGAGACAGCAGAAAACGAAGCGACAATTGCAAGCAATATTGCAAATAATCTTTTAGGCCAAAAAGAATCAAAAAAAGCAGGACTAGAATCGGAAATCACAAGATTTCTAGGCGAAATACCTTTTGATGAGATGCCAAGAGCATTAGAAAACACATTAGCTTCCCTGAATAGAGAACTAAATACAATTAATGCACAAATAGAAACACAAAAAAGAAACCAACAACACAAAAATGAACTAGAAAAAGAACTCCCAACAAGAGAACAAACCCTCAAAGACCTTACCCCAGACATAGCCAAAGCCCATGAAACCTGTACCATTTTAAGTACACAAATCCAGGCCGATAAAAAAAATCAGATTCAACAAGCAACAGAACTAGAATTTGAGAACGAAAAAGAGGCTAACGCACAAATAAAAACCCAAACAAAAATCAAAAAGACATTTGAGGATGCCCTAACAGTAGCCAAAAAAGCATTTGACGAAACTAAAAAAGCTACGGCCGCCACACAAACAACCATAACAACACTGCAAACACAAATTTCAGAAACCAAACCAATTAACTTGGAAGAATTACAAAAAGAAAAAACCCAAACCGATAAAACACAAAACGAACTAACCAGATTAAACCTACAAATATCCACACGCAAATCAGCCAACCAAACAGCATTAACCAACATCACTCAAACAGCAGAAAAATTAACTGCAATAACAACACGCTATAAATGGTTAAAAACTCTATCAGACACCGCTAATGGTGAACTTTTAGGTAAAGAAAAAATCAAACTTGAGACCTATATCCAAACCACTTACTTTGACAGAATCATAGCACAAGCAAACATCCGCCTGATGCACATGTCTAACGCACAATACGAACTCAAACGCCGCAACACCAGCGGCCTAAGGAGTCAAAGCGGCTTAGACTTAAATGTCATTGACCACTACAATGGTTCGGAACGAGATGTAAAAACACTCTCCGGTGGAGAATCATTTATTGCTTCACTATCTTTAGCACTTGGACTATCTGATGAAATACAGAGCCATGCAGGAGGCATACGTCTTGATTCAATGTTTGTTGATGAGGGCTTTGGTACACTAGATGAATCAACACTCTCACAAGCAATGCAAGCCTTAACTATCATATCACAGAGCAACCGTCTGGTTGGGATTATCTCGCATGTCAACGAACTCAAAGAAAAAATAAACCGTCAAATTATCGTAAAGAAAAACCATGCAGGTGGAAGCCAAGCAGAAATCATTTTGTAAAAAACACACCTACACACAAACTATTTGCTATTAACACACTTATCACATCTATGAGACACCAAATAGCAGGTTGACATCCTAAATCCCCTAAAAATTATGAGTATATGAACTTTTGAACTTTTAACATAAAACACTGAACAAAACATACTGAAATAAAACAACAACCACATACATAAACCACAAAAAACGGCTTTGGAACAATATTATTTGAGCCAGCTTTCTCTTACATTTATGTCTACGAGATAATTTAGGTAACATAAACGTTTAAGATTTAGATTACAGACTCGAATAAAGGCTTCTTGCCGCTTACACTCATCAAATTGTTTACACAACGGCAAAACATCATCCCGCTTCAAAACCAAAAAACAACCCTCCACAAAAGAACACCTATGATACTCCAAAAGCCACTACTGAGGATCCAAAACCAACACTTCAAACATCACTCACCAAACACAACTACCCTTTTGCTACAAACAAAAATTCTTCTCAGGATAAAACCGCACTACCACACCCACACCTACCACCAAACCACATCATCTCTGACAAAAACCCCAAACCCCCCCCAGACTGTCCAAAAACTAACAAAAATCCCAGAAAAACAAAAAAAGAACTGATTTTCTCCGCCCATTTACACCAAAAACACAAAAAGTCTAGTTTTCAAACAGT
>JAISPR010000038.1 GCA_031274765.1 Nitrososphaerota archaeon
TGATGCTGTGGGTGCGTTTGATAAATTGATTAGTTGGATGAGCGGTCAAGAAATGAGTATATGATAAAGGTTGCTAATATGCTTGTTAATCATTATGGATGGTATTTTGAATTATTTTGGTAATCGGTTGACTAATGCGGTTTTTTGGGGGCTTAATGATGTGGTGGGGTCGATTAAGCTGTTGCTTGGGGGTTTAGGGATGATGAGTATTTTAGGTGTTGGTGTATTTGCATTGTGGGGCGTTTGATGTGGTGGTTTGAGTGTTGTTTGTGGGTGTGTGTGTTGTTTGTTGTTTAGTGGGTAGTAGGGTTGTTGGGTTTGTTTTTTGTTTTTTGTGGATTCATGCCACCGCAGACTCAAGGTAAGGGTTGAGTTTCGCACTCCTTGGTTTTTTGTGGGGTGGGTGTGTTGTGTGGGTTGTGTTTTTGTGGTGTTGGGGTAAAGTTGTGGGGGGGGTACCCACCTAAAATAGCGAAAGGCCAAACTTATTGACTCCACCCACCTGTTTGACGAATAACCTTAACCTCTAACAACAACTACCAGAAAAAACAAAACACCCTTGAGTAAATGTTGCCATATTCTTTTATACCTGCATTAACTTTTGACAAAAATGAATCCATCTACTTTTAAAACCATTACAATCATCTAAAGACTTACATTCGGCAGTTTGACCTAAAACAGCCAAAAATTAAATTATACTCAAAAAATATTCGAAAAAATAAGAAAATCATTGTAAAAATAACCAAAAACTCGCAACAACCAGTAATATAAACAATTCAAAATATTTTTTTCCCAAACTGCCGAATGTAAGTAAAGAGTTTAACAAACCAAATACTTACAAGTTATAACAAACTGGGGAATCAATGGAAGGTTAAAAATCAATTTGAAACGGCTAATTATGTCATGTTAAACATCAAAGAATAGAAGACAGTTATCCGAGCAACAAAATTTTGAACCCCTATTGCATCATCATAAAAAATAAATAACGACATACTTTAATACATCTTACAACATTCTCAATGTACATTGGAGAATTATACATGAACATAAATAAACCGTTACTAAAATTCTTATCAACCATACTTTTTATCTCCATGATCATAAGTTTATCACCATCAATAATAAGAGCAGAGGAAACAAAAACCCCTACACCAATACCTGAAAACGCGAACCACATCACAACAGCTAACCAACTTGCAGAAATTGGCGGAGAAAAAAGCACCGGCCAATACTACATACTTGACAACGACATAACCCTCGACAACGAATGGATACCCATCAATGATTTCAGAGGCATCCTCAACGGCCAAAACCACACCATAAACAACCTATATGTACTAGAAAACATCAACGTACAATATGCCGGATTATTTGGACAAATTACCGTTAATGATGTAGTAATAAAAAATTTAGGCATAAACATCAACTCCAAAGGTGTAACCGCTGCCTGTGGAGCAGGAGGATTAATCGGCAATTGCAGTAATATAACTGTTGAAAATTGCTATGTTACAGGTAACATAACCGCTTTTACAAAGTCACAGAATATCAATAAAATCTATGCAGGAGGATTAATCGGTAATGGCGGGAATGTAATTGTAAATAATAGTTATGCTACAGTTGACATAACAACCACAACCACAGGCGATACATTCGTAGGTGGACTAATTGGTAATTGCAGGAATGCAACTATAAAAAGTTGTTATGCCACAGGTGACATAACAACCACTACGACTAGGACTACTACAGGGGATGCATTTGTAGGTGGACTAATCGGTAATAGTGAAAGGGGGATAAATATAGCGAATTGTTATACTACAGGGAACATAGTAACCGCGGCTAATTCAGGCCGTATTATTCCAAGTGTTACACTCTCGACTACGAACAAAACCCGCGCTACTGATTTGAACAGTAGTTTTGCGGGTGGGCTAATCGGTAGTTGTTCGAATAATTTAGGGGTTATAGAGAATTGTTATGTTACAGGTGACATAACCGCTACTGTTGAGTCTGTGAAGTTTACTTACGCAGGAGATTTAATCGGTTCTAATATTGGTGTAGTGAAGAATTGTTATAGTCTTTCTGAACAAACAATCAGTAGCAATTCAATAAGCAAACTTTGTAACCCACTTACGCCTGAGCAAATGAAAACCCAACAATCATTTGTCAACTGGGATTTTAAGACCATTTGGGCAATTAATCCCAATATAAATAAAGGATATCCACACCTTAGAGGTTTAACTACAAATGAAAATTTAAATACAACTCTATTAGAACCGTCAGAGGGGATAAACCCTGATGAACAAAACACAGAAGAAACAAACCCTGATGAACAAAACACAGAAGAAACAAACCCTAATGAACAAAACACAGAAGAAACAAACCCTAATGAACCTCCAAACCCATATAACAACCCAATAGTATTTACAGTTATCACTTTAGTTTCAATAGGGGCTATAACGACGGTTGTACTGTTTATCATAACAGTTACACAACCCTCATTGTTAAAACTAAAACCAGCCCAAAAAAAAAACACCCCCACAGACAAAAACAACAAAGACGACACCCAAACAACATATGCAAACGTACAATGCGAAGGCCCCACCCTAATATTTGACAAAACAGCAAACAACCTCAACCTACCCCACCTACTAAAAATAGCCTTCCCAGAAGACTACACAAAAATCCTCACCTGCGCCTACTACCTACTAAGCGAAAACAAACCCCTGAGCCACATAGAATCTTGGAGCACCCAACACACCCACCCCCACAACACCCCCCTAACCAACCAACACATAAGCTACTTACTAAAAACCCTCCCCAAAGAAAACCAACTCCCCTTCTTTACACACTGGATAAGAAAACATGCAACAGCAAAAAACATACTCACAACAATCATCAAAATTCCCACCTCCAACAAACCAACCCAATACCACCCCTATGAACAAAATCAAGAAACAAAAAAACCCCCACAAATCAACCTGTGTCTACTACTTGAAGAAAAAAACAACCGCCCCATCTACTATGAAATCATAACAAAGGATATAAAAAACAGCAACCCCCTTGAGAACGTACTTAAAATAATGAATTGGACAAATACCAAATACTACCACACAGTAATGGGCCAAGAATTCTATAACGAACAAACAATAGACCACCTCTACGAACAAAATATTTGGTTCACCCTTGAAGTACCCCTTACCGAGAAATGGACCCATGAACTCATAACCAAAATAGGCGAGGATATAGAAAAAATTTCTATCTATCATCAATTTGAGAACCAAAGCTTTTTTGCAACCACTGACACCACCCCATGGAAAGATCAACCATGTTATCGACACATCTACTATAACAATAAAAAAACAGAGACAACACACAAAAAAATAGAGAAAAATCATATGACTGAAAAAAACCTATCAGACCATAACAAATATTTTATTATAGAAAATGAACCCAATCGACAACACGCCCGAGTTTATTCTGACATAGATTTGGAATTTAAACAAAACAATGCAGAGATTACCATACTACTATCAAATAATATTGCAGATCCGGTGCAAGCCTACAAGGCATACCGAACTAAGGTTACAACAGAGAAAGGATTCACTAATTTAGAGAACCCAACAGATACAAATCGTCTACACATCGACAACACAAATGCCATAGAAGGCAGATTGTTCATCCAATTTATTACCCAGATACTATCTTCTGCAGTCCACAAAACTATGACGACCTCAAAACTATCTGAGAGGTATACGCTATCAGAATTGGTAAACGAACTAGAAGCAATTCACAAAGTCAACTTAGAAGGCCAGAAAAAAAACATCCTTACAAAACAATCTAAAATACAAAAAGAAATCTTTGTAGCCTTTGACATAAACAAAACCCCAAATAAACCACATAAAAACCGATACTATATACAAAAAATTATAAAACTCATAAAACAAATTAAACCATAAATTCTCAAAAATTTCACTACCCACATCAACTCAAACAAAAATAAAACGACAATAACTTATCTGATAAAATATACCGATGTAAATTCCCGAGAAAACTATAAGAAACCTCAAAAAATGTTACTACTCAGCCAATACGGTCAACCTAACAACCGTCAACACACCAAACACCTTAACTTGACCCACAATTTTTTGTGCTAAGCTAAAAAGG
>JAISPR010000039.1 GCA_031274765.1 Nitrososphaerota archaeon
GGTTTTGATTTGTTGGAATGTGTTTTGTATTGGTTGGGGGATGTTGGGCATGGGTGTAAACCTAGGCATAAACCTAGGTGTAATTTAATTTAAGGTTTGTCGTTTATTTTTTAAAACAGTCTCAAATTAGGCGTTAAATGTGTGTCCTAGGTGTAAATTTGCAGAGTTCCGGTTTTGAATTATTTTGATAATCGGTTGACTAATGCGGTTTTAGAGGGACTTAATAATGTGGTGGGGTCGATTAAGCATGTTGCTTGGGGGTTTAGGAATAATGAGTATTTTAGGTGTATGGTGTATTTGCATTGTGGGGCGTTTGATGTGGTGGTTTGAGTGTTGTTTGTGGGTGTGTGTGTTGTTTGTTGTTTAGTGGGTAGTAGGGTTGTTGGGTTTGTTTTTTGTTTTTTTTGTGGATTCATGCCACCGCAGACTCAAGGTAAGGGTTGAGTCTTGTGCCCCTTGGTTTTGTGTGGGGTGGGTGTGTTGTGTGGGTTGTGTTTTTGTGGTGTTGGGGTAAAGTTGTGGGGGGGGGGGTACCCACCTAAAATAGCGAAAGGCCAACAAAAAATTGTTTGATAGCAAAACTAAACAATTACACGTATATAGTTCACGTCATTAATTTCGCTTCGCAATGTACAGATACAATTATTCTTTCCAATCAACATATTTTAATCCATCAATGTTCTCAAAATGTCGTTTATTATTTGTGACAAGGGTATATTCATTGACTAAGCAGTATGCCGCAATTAATACATCTGCATCATCAACCACAATTCCTTGCTGATACAACGTTGCAAAGACATGTGCAGCTTTTTGCCAAACAGCCTCATCAAACACTCCAACAGAAACACTTTGACAAAAATCTATGTATTCGGACATTTTTCTGCTCATACGTTTTGCAAGAAAACCCCGTTTAACTTCATAATCCACAATTGGCGGAATGATTAACTCATGACCACTACGTGTTGCCCTATCCAAGTTGTTGTTTACCGTTTCATCCTCTTTTAGCAAAAATATGACAATATTTGTGTCAAGGGCAAAAGTTGTCATACGTTTAATTCCCGTGTAATGTTAAACCGTCGGTTTATTATAGCATCAAATTCCTCATCAAACGGTTCATCATCAATAGCCTTTAAGCCTTCGGATAATCGTTTAAGAGCTTTGTTTTGTTGTTGTGCCTTAGTTTTAGTGCTTTCAGCATATTTTTCACTAAGAACTGTAATAATCAAGGATGCATTCTCAGGCAAAACCACATCTTCAGTAAGCACGGGTTTCCCATCACGAACTTGTCCTTTATAGGTTGACAACATTTACAGCAACACCATTCACTATTAAACAAGGTTATGTCTTAAAAATATTATTCGGCACTATCCTCATAAATATGGTGGAGTTTTGGACACGTATTATGTAATCTGCATTTTTTAGTCGCAACAGTTTTTTTAAGCATATCAAATCTGGCGATAAAAGGTGTGTTTAGTTGATGTATCTTATGGAAATTTTTGAAGGCGATTTAACCGCTTAATGAACCCTGTCAGGTTGTTTTAGCCTGAGTAAAGTTGCAAATAGCTGATAATCCCGCTTCGCTCTAAAAGAATAAAACTAACTGAGCTTGGACAGTAACATTTTAATTTTAGTTAA
The DNA here is from genome assembly GCA_031274765.1 of Nitrososphaerota archaeon. Taxonomy (GTDB): domain Archaea; phylum Thermoproteota; class Bathyarchaeia; order Bathyarchaeales; family Bathycorpusculaceae; genus Bathycorpusculum. The sequence goes on from JAISPR010000039.1 coordinate 1,636, forward strand.
AAATAGTTGATTTATAGACCTTTAAAAACTAAAATTAAAATGGGTGATAAAGCGATGAAGTACTATGCTGAATTAGCAAAAATGAAATGTTTCATAAGAGCAGACCTAGAAAAACTAGTGGGCAACACAAACACCGCAGGCTCCATACTAAAAACATACCAAAAGAAAGAGTACATAAAACAAATAAAACGCAACCTATACGCCACTGTTAGCTTGGAAACCGATGAAATAATCCCGACCCGATACAAAATAGCAAGCACCATAACAAATGACACCTATTTGTCTCATCATACCGCCTTTGAATACTATGGCTGTGCAAATCAAGTCTACAACACCATCTGCGTTTCAGGCACAACTCGCTTCACACCCTTCGAATTCGACAATATAACCTACAAATACATCTATCCTCGCTTAACCGTTGGAATTGTGAACAATGCAGATGGGGTTCGCACAACAGATATTGAACGAACCATACTTGACAGCATAAACGATTTCGAAAAAATAGCCGGAATAGAAGAACTGCTACGATGTCTTGAGCTAATCCCCTACACAAACGAAAACAAACTACTACAATATTTGAAACTCTACAATAAACAAATCCTCTACCAAAAGACTGGATATATCTTGTCATACTTTAAAGATACACTACGCTTATCAGACCAGTTTTTTAAAGAATGCCACAGAGCCATAGGCAAAAGTGTCCGTTATCTCTATAATGAAGTTATAACAGAGAATAAAACGGTTTTTAATAATCACTGGCAACTTTTTGTACCACAAGATTTGATGATTGGAGTGGAAAATTAGTGACCTACGACAAACTGACGCTTATAAAACAGACCAAAGCATTAGGATTTCAAAGGTTACTGCTCAGCGGTAGATGGTTTAACAAATAACCCCAACACCGCAGACAACAAATCATGCCCACGCACAACCTCAAACGAAACAAAACTAGAAACCACAAAAAAACACACAAACCCCCACCACGACACAAAACAACCCAACCCTTCTGCCAAGTCTTACAAAAACACATATCCCACTCCGCCAAAATATTCGTAAACAAAACCAACAAATCACACACAAACAACAAATACACCCCCCAAAACTCCCCCAAACACTTCACTACCGCACACAACCCCCCAAACCCACACA
>JAISPR010000043.1 GCA_031274765.1 Nitrososphaerota archaeon
GCCGCCCTTTCTTGTATAATCGTGGACGATTTCGCCGTCGTGTAACTCATTGCCCGACTGATAGGCCGCATGAGCCACGGAGTGAAGTTTTTCACCCGCCCGATAAGCCGCCGCGCCGACCGAGGAACGCCCCGAACTGCGCCCGATGATGTTGCCGTCAAAATAGTAAATCGGCAACGGAGCTACACTCCTATGAAAATTTCTATTTTCGTATTCTGATAGAGATTAAAAAGCCTTGAACCGTAACAATCCTTCGAATTATACCACTTTTGGCAGGTTAGTAAGTAGATGTTAACAGGGAGTAGCTCGGGGTATCTTGATATAGATAAACGTAAAATTGATAAAGATCAAATGCTTTGAAGTAGCGGTAAGGTAGAAAAAAATGGCAAGCAATCTCACAGTAAAAGACATCATGCAAAAAGATGTTAAAACTGCAGAAAACAACACAGTGGTTAAAGATGTTATAGCACTCATGAACAAATATGACAAAGATGCAATCCTTGTCATTCAAAGCAACAAACCAACCGGCATCATCACCGTAAAAGATATCCTCATCCGCGCCGTTGAAGCTGAAGTGCCACTAAAAACAGTCATCGCGCGCATGGTCTACACAAATCCATTAGTCGTTATCGACCAAAATACAACCCTCAAAGAAGCCGCGGAACTTATGCAACACTGGAACATAAAGCATCTGCCAGTTGTCGATAAAGCCGGTGCGCTGGTAGGGTTAATTGACCACATACAGATTGTCCACGCAGACCCCAAACTGATTCCGATATTTGAATACGCTCGCCGAAAATAATTCGGCCGCATTCTATTTTTTAATACACATAATTTTTATGACCTCTAATAGGTAAATCTAGATAAAGGCCTGTATCATCAGTTATTTTCAGTTATTACTTAAATTCCCAAGTTTTTTATACTTACATTTTGCGTTTGATTTAAAATACTGTTAAATTACAAAAACGTTTAAAATAGACAAAACCTTACGCGGTAGGTATAAAAATTATATATACATAAATTGTTTGTTCACAGCGCTTTTCAACCATCTTTAGGCGCCTTATTGCTTTTTAACAATGTTTTACGCCAAATACATAGGGTAGGTATAAATTTTTCGGGAATTCAGGTTGTATGGTTTCTAGGGTTTGGTTAGGATTGATTTATCGGTTTTTTTCGCGCGTTTTCATGTTAACGCTATGTGTGAAGAAAGCGGGAACCTTAGGTGTAATCCTTTTTAAAATACTCTCCACTGTAAAAAGAAATAGAAATAAAAAGGTTATTTGAGCAACTACTTCTGCTCGCTGGCCCAGGCATCCTTTGCAGCCTTTGCTAACGCATCAAGATTGGGCTGAGCCTGCAAATCGTAGAGCACATTTTTGAGCTCATTGTTTACCAGCAGCGCAATTTCACCAGGCCGCAACGGTTCAGGCCTTGTTGATTGGTAAACACGTAACGTACGCAAAACAAATTTAACCATAACATCATTGAGTTGAGTTTGGAGTTCGAAGAGTTCGTTTTGACCGTCTTTCATTTTCTGGGAATAAGTGGTTGAATCCCAATTTCCTTCGCTTGCCATACTATATCAGTCCTTAGGTGTCATGTCAATGGCAGATTATAGCCTTTACTGAAAAGCGGCCACTTTTAAGAGTTATATGATTTTGATTAAATCGGAAAATATCTCAAGAATTTGCTCAGTTTTTTTTGAAACCGCACCTAAAGATTCACGTCCGCTTTCTTCAACAATCAAACGCACTTTAGAGAACGTAAACAAAACCTCCCAAACCGACATCAGCCCAATCAAGTTCTGCTCACGTAATCGTGCCAAAATTTTGAAATAAAGTTGCATAGCTAAAAAGGCCACCACAAAATAGCCCTCAAGCGCCTCTTCGCAATCCAAATATTCCATATCGGCCTCTAGATTATGTACCATAAAATCAAAGGTGCGTAAAATTTCCTCACGCGCCATGTACTGTTCAAACACCACCTGTGGTTCAATATCTAAATCTGACAGAATTCCAAAAACGCCAGCCATATGTTGCGCTAAATAATACTCATCCATGGATAATTCGCCTTTGTTTACCTGTCCAAGCAAAAAATTCTCCTCAGAGGCTCTACATCGGGGTTCTTCAAAAAGATACACAAACCCAAACTCATTGTTTTTCTTCTTAGAGAAAGCAACCATGCGATTTGAGTTATATGCAAAAACTCCGCTCAATTCAAAAGAGGAGGGCAATAGGGTGGAGTTTTTTGTTAAGGGTACAATATAGTGTATATTTAGTTTTTTTAATTCATGGAGTAACTCATAGGAGTTGAGGTATTCGTCTATAACAAATCCCAGGTTTATGTCTTTGAATTGTTCTATGAATTTTTTGAGAGTTGGGGTTTCTTTGAGTGAGCCATAGAAGGCATGTATAGTTAGGGGTAGGCAGAGGGGGGTGGAGAATGCTAAGGCTATGTTGCTTTGTTCGATTTGTTCTGTGTTGGGGTTGTAGTCTTGTTTGGTAGGGGGGTTTTGTTGTAGAAAAGTGCAGGTGAGAGGTCGTAGAAGAGTAGGGGGTTTTGGGAGGTGGATGTAGTGAGGGGATTACAGATTTTTTCTATCAGGCAACTGGGGTGGTGAGGACCTTTGTGATGTTTGTGGGGGTGAGGTTGGCAGTTATTTTTGTTGAGCTGTGGAGGTCTTCC
>JAISPR010000093.1 GCA_031274765.1 Nitrososphaerota archaeon
ACAGGGGATTAGAAAAAGACGTTCGCCAAAACTGAAACAACAATTAACGAAACCGCTATAGCAACAAGCAACTCGGGACGAATTTTTACGCCTTCAGTTTCTTCCTCAAAGAACCTCAACAAACCAGCACTGCCCGCAGGCATTGGGCCGCCTTCTTTCTTACGCTTCCTCATACCCATTAAACATCAGGTCCTAAATTGTAATACATCCTAATGCGGCTTAAACTAATTAAGCTTATGCCAAAAAACGAAATTCAAACAAACAACTCCAAACAAACATAAAAATAATCCCTATCCGCCGCTTTTTACATAACCCATAACTCCAAACAACAAGCAACCAACCTACGCACCATTTTATCACCCAAATTCTCACTGTTTTTACACCTACAAACAACATAGTAATTTTAACCTGATTTTGAAAACCACACTTTAATTTAAACGTTAATAACAAATAACAATATCGTTTACAACACATATTTTTGCCATATAACACAATTGCACCAACAACACAGAAAAAATTATGATACAACCAACACATAAAACACAAATTAACACTAAAAAACAAACACAATAAACACAAATAAAATACACCAAAAATTGACAAACAATTCCCAACCCCACAACTACAACACTGACAAGAACGCAGACCAAATAACAATTTAACAAAAATATAATTTAACTCTCAACGAAAACACACCTCAAAACAACTCATTTTACATTAAAAATTAAAGGTTAACAACAAGTTTATTTGGCAAATAAAAACATACACACAACCACCCCATATAACCACACACGTTAAATACATACAAAAATACGTAACACACAATTTTTAGTATACAAAAGCATCAACCAAACATAGAAAAAGCTGATTAACACATATCCATAAAACAAACAACAAAGGTAAGCACTATGCAAATTAACGAATTCCAAGAAATGATGAAACGCCTCTACTTTGAACGTGACAACACACGCGGCATCGAGGGCACCTTTAACTGGCTAACAGAAGAAGTTCAAGAATTAGGCGCAGAACTCAAAAACAACAACAAAGAAGCCACTGAAAAAGAATTTGCCGACGTCATCGCCTGGCTAGCCTCACTAGCAAACATTATGAACATAGACCTTGAAAAAGCCGCCTTGACAAAGTACCCAAACAAATGCCCCAAATGCCACTCATCACCTTGCCAATGCACATTTTAAACCAAACGTTTCTGCCCCAAACCTGACAAAAGCCAAATGTAGCGCCGATTACCCTTACGCTCAACAATACCTTCACATTTCAAAAGCCGAAGATGATACATCACAACATTATAGCGCAAACAAGAAAGTTGAACAAGCATAGCAGCACTAAAAGCTTCACGCTCAAACAACATCAAAAGTTTAGTTCGCGCAGAAAGCCCACTGCGAACATTTCGAATAGTCTTCAAATATGCGTTGGGATGCCAATTTTTCCTTATGATACTCACCGCCAAATAATGCAGAGTCATGCTTGAAAAACTTAGTCATTTGAAGTCAAATAATGTGGCCTGTTTGGGCTTTTTATTATCAAACATCAAAGTAATTTCTTCTTTGATGAGATTCATGCGCTGCGTATAGTAGTTGGGCAACCCATATTTATCAACAAGCTGCTGAGCGGCTTTGAGGTATTTTTCGATGTTACCGCGATAAACAGTGAGCGTGAGCGCTCCACCACATCGGGTGCATTTGCCGCCAAGAGGCAGACGGCGATATTTCGCGTTACATGCTTTACAACGAAACCCCTGGGTGGAAAACGCACGCATATTACCCGCGATATCACGCATCAGATGCGTGTTTAGAACTTTTAGAGCAACCCGTTTAGCATCAACTGCCTCGATTTTTTCACCCAGCTCTAACTGCATATGGAGTTTATCAGTCATTGATTTGAATTCTTTGTAACTGCTATTAGCATTGCCAAGGTTTATATCGGTACAAGGAGTGGTGAATTGAAAGCCCTCAAATTGACCCTCAGTACCCAACCGATGACTGATGACATCCATAAACGCACTAATTGGGCGGGCGTCACCTTTGAATAAAGTTTGTTGGTAGAATTCTATGGGATAAGTTGCACTAACATCAAAATCATGCGCTTGACGCTGTACCTCTTTGGTATTCACAAAGGGGATAAGCAAGATGGGTGCATCCATAATACCGCCTATTTGCGAGGGCAAAAAATCTCGAGAAAAATTTAGCAAAGTATCAAGAGCCAGCATGATAGCATCTTCATCACCATCACAATCCCTGCGTTTAGCAGAATGCCAAACCGGATGTGCATAAATCAAGTTACGATCTGTGTAACCAACAACTCTTCCCAAAATACAAGCACAGGTATGGGGAGCTAAACCAAAGATTAGATGTCCAATCATATCTTCAGGTTTTGTAACATTATAGAAGGCAGGACGCTTGTAAACTTTTATGAGCAACTCATCGATAAAGCGAGCCGTCTGCACTAAATAGGTTCCAGCGCTCCAAGGAATAACAACGTCTTGAATTTTTAGTTCACAAACTTGATTGGGATCAGTTAAGGGTAAACCGTGAGTGTCTGCAAAATATCCCATCTGATGCATCTTTTCAATAGGCACACCAATTTCAGCAGGTGTGATATGAGTGAGAGGCGCATTAGTACCATCAAACCGTATGGTACCATCCTTATATGTAGACACGCCATGCTTTGCACGCAAAATACCCTTTTCAATGATTTCAGGCATTTTATTTGCACTATTTAGACCCTTCACGCCACGCAACATTTTAGGGGTTGAACAACCAAGGTTATTACTTGCAGTTGACAACAATTCTCTAAAGTTAAAAGACTGACGCTGGTAAAACACCGCGTTAGTTTTGCAAAGACCACAATAATCATCTTTGAGAGACCGCCCACACCGAGGACACCCCTTCTCACAAACCGTTAAGACATTACAAGTGTCACATTTTATTTTTATAGTATAGGATTTACAAACAGGACATTTACGTTTGGCTAACTCAACAAAAACGGGCCCTTTCTTAGCAGCCTCACAGAGGTCACGGTGAGAACCACCCGCTAAACCCACTGGAAACAGTACATGAACCATGGGACGCATTTCACGGTGCTTAGCCTTCTCAGGTCGACCCATACGGCCACCTACATAAGTCGGCGCTTTATCCTTAACCTGAACACCACACAATACACTTAACAATTCCAACACAGTGGATGCCTGCAAAGATTCAGTTAACCGCGGGGTTCCATAACCAAGAGTAAAAGCCATAGCCGCCGCATCTTCTCCAGTCAGTATAATTTGTCCATCAAGCAGTTTGTAGGGGACAAAAATTTTGCGAAGCACTCCAACTACTTCCTCATTTGCCGGCCCAACAATTTTTGTGACAATCCCCTCTGTTAGAACTACTTCACAAATTAAAAACCAGTTACGCAAAGGCACTACTTCTTGAGGGGATAAAAGACTGGACCAAAAAAAAGTCGCACTTGGAGATAGAGGGATACCCAAAATTTGGCTAAGAGCAACGGCTTCTTTTGTTGTGGGCTTATTGTTAAATGGCTCACATATAAAATCCTCAAGCCGCTTAGCAGAAATTTGACAATCAAGTGCCGCTTGAACATAGCCGCCAGCGTATTTTACAAGCGCGTTTTGAAGATCCTTAGCCCACCATTCTTCCACATAACCCGAAGGGGGAAGAGCCTTGTTACTGTATAGAAAATCACCAAAATCAATGAGCATATCTCCTAGAAATAGAATTTTTTGGATTTTTCCTCTAACAGTGGATGTATAGTTCTCAAGCGATACTCTAACTACTGAGCCATCCTTTAGTAATACTACAGGTTTTTCGAGGCTGTCAACGGGCAGAGTAACGCCGCCTTTGCCGGGAAGCTCTAGGCGCATTTGGGTGCCAGCGGCTAGAAAATTTTCCACAACAAACATAGTTGCAGGGTGTATACCCACAGCAGAGAGGCCGGTGTTTCTTGATCGACCATAGCGCAGTCTAAAGCCGCCCCGTGTTGAGGGAAATGCAAAGATAGGGCGACCGGCAATCACATCGTCCATAAAGCCGCCGGATTTTTTCTCAGATTTTTTCTTAAAGTTTTTGAGCCATTCCCAACCAGAAAATTTGAGGTTGTCAATGATAACATAGACTTTTAATGCACGACCAACGATGCCGTCGTTTATAACTCGTAGGGCTCCACCGCGGACGCGATTGGTTTCTATCCGTTCTAAGTTACGGTATGAGGAGACTTCGACAGGGTCTGATTCTGTACCGGTACATTCGATTGGGACAAGTTTGAGTGCTTTGCGGAGTTCTTCATCAGGAATGTGGTATTGGAAGCGGCCAACGGACCGTTCGTAGAGTCGGAGTTCTTCTATAAATCGAGAAATTTCTTCTTCCGTGGGTTTGTAAATGTCTAAGTTTAGTTCTCGTCGTACATAGTCGCCAACAACAAGTGTTAGGGCTTGGTCTGTGCCGCCGGCTGAGCGGATGGGTCCAGCAAAATAGATGCCCAGATAGCGGGTTTGGTCGGCGTTTTTTTTAATCTTCACTTGGGCAATGCCTTGAATTGGTGCAGCGGTTAAGCCTTCAGTGAAAATTGCTAATGCTGTGCGGATGGCTTGCTCAGCTAGTTTTTCAGGCTCTTTTTCTTCATCGGTTAGAGCGAATTTGCCCTGGGCGATTTCTTTTGCAGTATAGAAGGCGATTTCTTCGCGTGGCATAGTTTTGCTGAGTTCGCGAATGCTAATGGCAACGCCTTTGGGTCCAACTAATCCTTCAACCAAGTCGGCGATGTCTTGTGCTATGATGCATTCGGTTTTAAGTGCGGGGTCTAAGCCCAATGATCGGGCATCGTCGCTTATGGTGTAGAGACGTTTGAGTTCGTCAGCCATTATTTGAATATATGTTTGATAGCCCTTGCTTATGTTCAAGTGATTTGCTCACAGTCAAAGTATGTACTAAGGGTTATTTTGGTTTTCGAATCAAGAAAATATAGGACATGGGGTAATGGTTGATTTGGTTGTTATGCCTTGTTTACTGTTCTGTTGCGGGAGGGGTTTTTGTGGGTCCATAAATTTTATCAGTTAGCATGCAGTAGGCGTCAACTGCGCCTTGTGCGGTTTTGAGGGGGAATTCTTCTTTTAGGCCACAACTACTGCATTGGGTAAGGGCATTGTCGCCTGCTCGAGAGATTTCTACGCGGACTGTTTCTTTTCCGCACATAGGGCAGGAGAAGAATTTTGGTAATTTCTTTTTTGGTATATGTACAACTTTTTTCCGTCTACGCCCCATACAAATTCCTTCGTGTTATCTGCTAATATTGGATAATATTTATGCTTGTCCTTAAATACTTGCCTACTCACAAGCATAGGATGTGGATATTGTGAGATTAACGCCGTCTGTATTGGAGATGGATTTTGAGGAAGTACAAAAAAGAATCTGTTTCTTCATTAAAGAGTATGTAAAAAATACAGATGCCAAAGGCATTGTTTTGGGACTAAGCGGCGGAATTGATAGTGCAACAGTTGCAGCATTAGCAAGTTTGGCAGTGGGAGGTGAGAACGTTTTGGCGCTTTTGCTTCCTGAAAAAGAAACAAATAAACAAAAAGATCTCGATGATGCCAAGGCCATTGCTGAGCAATTTCATCTGCAAACGCAACTTTGTGATATGACTAATGCTCTAAATGGTATCTACAAAAGTATTCCGGCTTATGTGCATACAGACCGACTGTGTAAAGGAAATATTAAGGCTAGAACGCGTATGATTTTTCTCTACTATTATGCTAATAGTCAAAAACGTATTGTTTGTGGCACGTCAGATAAATCGGAAGTTATGATGGGTTATGTTACTAAGTGGGGTGATGCCGCAGCAGATATTGCACCAAATAGTGATCTCTATAAAAGTCAGGTACGCAAGTTGGCGTTGCATTTGGGAATTCCAGAGGAGTTGGCGTTGAAACCCTCATCACCAGCGCTGTGGCCTGAACAGTTTGCGGAGTCGGAACTAGAAATCAAGTATGATATTCTTGATCTTATTCTGTATGGGCTTGAGAGGTTTATGAAGGCGGAGGAAATCGCAGGGCAGTTAGACATCGAACAGGGTATTGTTGATAGGGTTAGAGCGCGGTGGTTGGCAAATGAGCATAAACGCAGATTGCCGCTTGTGCCTAAACTTGGTTTTCGAACTATGGGAAATGATTTTAGGCTTCCAAGACATAGCTATTAAAAGAGAAGTGTTATGAAAGCTAAAATTAAGCTTGCGCTCTGTCAAATCAGCAGTAAGCGGGAAAATAAAGAGGCGAATCTTGCTCAGTTTGAAGAATTGGTGTTTAAGGCAAAGGAGCAGGGGGTAGATTTAGCGATTTTCCCTGAAATGTCTCTTACAGGTTATGTTCTTTATGATCAGGTTTATGAGTATGCTGAGTTAATTCCTGGGCCGTCAGTGCAAAAAGTTGAAGAGTTAGCTAAAAAGACGGGTGTGCATATTGTTTTTGGGATGGCGGAATTGAGTGGAAAAACTCAGGCTACACTGTATAATACGGCGGTGTTTGTGGGGCCGGAAGGGTATATTGGTAAGTATCGTAAAATGTATTTGCCTACTCATAGTGTGTTTGAAGAAAAACGGTATTTTCGTTTGGGGTATGAGCCGGCGGTGTTCCAAACTAGTATAGGTAGTATTGGATTGACGATTTGTTATGATGTGTTTTTTCCAGAAGTGTTTAGATTGTCTCGTTTGATGGGTGCGCAGCTTATTGTTTGTATTTCTGCGTCGCCAGCGGTGCGTAGTGGTTATTTTGAAGTTTTGACTGCGGCACGGGCTTTGGAAAATACTGCGTATTTGGCTTATGTTAATCTCTCGGGTGTAGAGGATGGTTTGCAGTTTTGGGGGGGAAGTCGTCTTGTTAGTCCTATGGGTGAGGTTTTAGCTAAGGCTAAGTTTAATGAGAAAGATTTTGTGGTTTGTGAGGTTGATTTTTTGGATTTGCGGATGGCTGAGACGTTTATTCCTACTTTGCGGGATCTGCGTCCGGAGTTATATGATAGGTTAAAGCAAATTTCGGGGGAGATTTAGCTGGTATATAAGTTTGATTTGGTAGATTGGTATCACAGGAGTATCACACTTTGTGATATCTAGTGATTTATGGTGAAATCACCGTGATTTAGGCGTGATTGGGTGATGTCACGGTTGTTTTTTGTAATATCACCTGTGAGGTTGGGTGGGGGGAATATGTTTTGGTGTTAGTTTTGGGGTTAAAATGTGTGTTTTATTTTACTGGAGATGTTAAAAGTGGGTGGTGAAAATTTGAGGGTGTTTGCAAAAGTGCATTTTTTGTGTAAAGTTCAGGTGTGTTGTTGTAAAAAAATACCGAGAAATTAGCGCTTTTTATGTCAACTGGCATAAATTAGTCGTTAAATTCACAAATATCTAATTTAGAGGCTGTTTTAAGTGATTGGGGCGTTATTTAGCTGTATTTTATTGCGGTATTTTGGTGTTTTGGGGCTATGAAAGGATAAAAACATGAGATAGTATACAAATCTGTATCCATTTAGACTATGGAGGAATACAACAGTTTGAAGTTAAAAGACGGTGTAACAACCTGGTTAAACGGAGCATTAAATGACCCTATTGTTAAAATCTTGGCCAAAAACAGCCAATTAACGAAAGTACAGCTCGAAACATTGCTTATTGACGTTTTATCCGAAAATATATCGGATAAACAGCTAAAGTACGACGATAAAGCCGCTTTACGCCTAACAAGAGCTAAAATAAGCCGCGGTAGCTTTAATAGGACTTTAAAACAGTCCCGCGAAAACGTCATCAAATCCATTTATACAGTACTACTTTTAGGATATTTGGGTGTTTTTGACAGTACAACTCTTGATCCGTACCTCGAAATAGCAAATAAACTACAAGAATATGTCGAAGCACACCAGAAGATACCAAACAAGGAAGAGGAACTAAAAGACCATCAAAAAGTCATAGAAATCATCAGAAATGAGCTGGAAACAAGCCTAAAACGGCTTTCTAGCGCCTCAGAAGGGCTTTTGTGACGTCACAAATCACAGTTTTTTAACCCATTTTTCACTTTTTTCAGGAAGAAAAACACCCGCCAAAAATATACTTCACCTAAGCCACAATTAACTAAATAAACCCAAATATCAGCTTTTTCAACCCATAAATAACCGCTAAAAACAAGCCGTAAAAAATACTGTGATGTGTGATGTCATATATTGTATGGAAAAACATCACCGATAACCTTAAAAGACCATGGAGAATAATGTGATGTGTGATGCAACCGTTAAAATCACACCAAATCACGGTTAAATCACAGCAAATCACGGAGAGAAAAAATCACGGTTGACCTCACAATAATAATCATCACCATTTTAACAGCCATCACAGCAATAGCAACACACCAATACTACAAACACATACAAAGAGCACACAAAGAATACCAAAAAGCCAAAAATTTCTTAGAAGACATAGTTTTAAGTTTTGACCGGGAACTTAAACGTGAATCAATAAAGTTTGACACCATGGTATCAAAAGTAGAAAAAAGCTACACCACCGCAGATATGAGTTATAGAAAAACAGAAACACTTGAACAAAAAATAGAACCTATAGAAACACAGCTCTATACACTCACCCAATTATACCAAACAATGTCAAAAACAATCACAGAAAATCAAACAGAAAACACACAACACAACACAAATATCCTCACAGACTTATCTAGCATAGAAACAAAACTAAAAGACACAGACACAACACAAGAAACACTTAAAAACAAAATTACAGAACTCGAAAACCAACTCAAAAAAATAGCCACTATGCCACCACCTCAACCACAATTTGCAACAGAAGTTATGCTACCACCCATACCCATTAAACGCGATAAGGCACTAGCCGCATTAACAGATACCGAAATTCAAGTACTAGAAATGCTCTCCAAAGAGGGCTCCAAAACAGCACCGGAAATCAAAGAAAGAGTACAACTAAGCCGGGAACATACAGCACGCTTAATGAAAAAACTCTATGAAGATGGATATTTAGAAAGAGAAGCCGGTAAACTCCCTTTCCGCTACAGCATAAAAAAAGAAATGGAAATACTATTACAAAAAGTTGAAAACCCAACAACATGACACATACAAAAACACATCATAACCGAAGAACAAGAAGAGCCTTTGGCGCGAATTAATTTAACCACTACCAACACCAGACTGTCCAAAAACTAACAGCAATCCCCGAAAAATAAAAATATTTAAGTTTAAGCAAAACAATTGTTATAGTAGCGGTTGCATAAAAAAGAGAAAACTAGCCGATAGATGACACAACCAAAGAATTACTTTGTTATCCGTTGTTTAATTGCTGGTGCAATGTTTGGCGCTGTTTTATATTTAAGACTATTTGAACTACCTGTCCTCAATAGCATGCCTTTATCAACCATACGTGATAAATAAGTAGAAATAGTGCTTAGGCTAACTGGTTCTTTGAGTTCTGTTTCATAAATAGTTTGAATATCTTTAGATGAAAACCAGATTAAGGGAAAATTTTTCTGGATAACAAGCTGAACCTTTTCAAAACGTGATAGCTGCTGATTAGGCATTGTTGGACCAGAAGTAACAATTGGGTTTTCACTTGGTGTACCGCCTAACAATTCAACTAAGTCTAGGAGCCGTAATGCCTTGTCACGAGTCACTTGACCCTCAAATGCAATGGTATATCTATTCCCATCGCTATCGAAGAGCTCAACACGCATTTTACGAGCCGGCACAATGCACACCTATAACTTGTTCACAAACTCTCTACTTCACACCTTATAACTGTGATGGTGAAATGAGTAATTAAAAAAAGTCCAAAATAACCATTTAATAGCTAAATAAGGCGTTTTTACATCGATTATGGAATAACCAGCTTCACAAGAAAATATATCTGTGAATAAACTAACTTGACAGCTTGGTTTGTATTTTCCAGTAGAAGTGTAGGGGTGCCTTGTTCACTGTAAAAAGACAAAAATAGGGTAATTTTAAAGAAAAACGACATAGAAAAACGTCAGTTTTAATGCTATTTTATACACCTTCACAGTTTTGTGAACACACAACCACCTGTGAAACTCTGACAAAAATTAAGTTAGATTTTTATCAGTAAAAATTTCAAGTTAGCCATAACCCAAACTGATTAGCAGAATTTTTACGCTACATTTCCATGGATTTAACATCCCAGAGCCACCCCTACATTTCCTCTCGAAGTTTTTTGAACAAAAAAGAAGTTTAGCGAGACAGAAAAAACAAATATCAACCACCAGTCTAAAAAGTTGGATAATAACAATTAATATATCTCTTACTATTTTCTTACCCAACGTATATAATTATATATATTTATTTTTAATAGGTCTTTATTTAGTGAAATTTCTCCAGTCGAAACTCCGGGGTGTGTGTTCTGGTCATTGCTATCTGTTCCTTTCCTTTCTTTGAAATGTTTTAGGCATTATTCAGATTTTTGTACTATATCCTTTATCTGTTCCACCAGAAATATCGGTTGTACCTCTGTAAAAAAAGGAAGAAAGGGCAAAATGGGAAACTCAGTATTAGACGATGTATTTGATAACTTTGTTAACAGCGCACTATTATTTAAAGACAGAGAAGTTCTAAGACATGACTATTTACCTGACAAATTACCTCACAGAGAAGACCAAATTCGCCTCCTTGGCTCAACTGTAGCCCCAGTTCTAAAATCAGCTCGCTGCTCAAACATATTTATATATGGTAAAACCGGCACAGGCAAAACAGCCGTCACAAAATATGTACTCAGCCACTTAGAATCAAAAGCCAAAGAATACGGCGCCCAAGTAAAATTCTGCTACATCAACTGCCGCATGACCGGCTCAGAATACCGAGTATTTGCCAGCTTAAGCCAAAGTGTAGGCCTAAAAATTCCCTTCACCGGCCTCTCTGTTGGAGAAGTCTTTGACCGCTTCCGTTCCGGGCTAGACCAATCACACATAATTTTTATAATTGTCCTAGATGAAGTAGATGCCCTAATCAAGGAACGCGGCGACGCTTTTATGTATGAGCTCACCCGCATCAACGAAACCCTCCATAAAAGCAAAGTCTCCATAATCGGCATATCTAACGATTTACGCCTAAAAGAATTCCTAGATCCCCGTGTCTTTAGTTCCCTAAGCGAAGAAGAACTAGTTTTTCGTCCCTACGACGCCGGTGAACTCCGCACCATACTTCTTGAACGCTCAAAACTTGCTTTCCAAGAAGGTGTTCTCTCTGCCTCTGCACTAAGCATCTCCTCTGCACTAGCCGCTGCTGAACACGGCGACGCACGCCGCGCCCTAGATTTGTTACGTGTAGCAGGCGAAGTCGCTGAACGCCAAAGTGCAAAAGCTGTAACCGAAGAACACGTGCGGCAAGCCGAAAAACATATCGAACATAACCGTGTCATCGAAGCTCTCAAAAATCTAACCCTACATTCAAAACTAGTACTTCTAAGTGTATATCATCTAAACAAATCCAGTGCCACTACAGGCGAAATCTATGACATTTATAATGAATTATGTGGTGAAATGGGTGCTGGTCTTTTGACACAACGTCGTTTGGGTACCCTTGTCAACGAACTTGATTCTATGGGTTTAGTGAACGCTAAAGTCGTCAGTATGGGTCGTTATGGTCGAACTAAAAAAATTCGACTGGAAATCAGCCGTGGGCTAATTCGAGATGTTTATGGTGATGACAACCGTTTTAGTCAATTACTTAAATATTGCCCAAAAACCATCCATAAAAGCTCAAACTAGCGGTTCTAAAAAATCTAAAATCATAGTTTCTCTTGTTTGTAAATTTACCACTGGCACTTTTCCTGGTGTAGGAACTAAACCTAGTTTTTCCATATACTCTGTTTGTTCTTGCCATCCTCCTGAATTCACTACCAAAACCCCTCGGTAGTTGCAGAGGCCATTAACATGGATATGGCCCGCGTGAAATATATCTGGAACTTTATCTACAACGAGATAGTCACGGTTTTCGGGTGAGAGCATAGTTTTCCCACCATACACAGGTGCTAGATGTCGGCATTGCATTAGCAATCTCATTGATGTTTCGGGGTGGTCGTTGTCCATGCCTGGCACAACTCCGATTATATCGTTTAAACTTACACCATGAAACATCAAGACTTCGATGCCATGGAGGCTAAGGTAACAGGGGCTTCCAACTGAGTGAATGTTTGGTTTATCTTTGAGGGCTGTGAGGTAGTTTTCTGATATGGCTGGTTGAGGTTGGGATTTGCGTGCGGCGTCATGGTTACCTGGTGAGAGTATGATTTCAATATAGGGTGGGATTTTTTCTAGATATTTGGTTGCAAAATTGTATTGTTTATGTATATCGCGGATGGTTAATTCCATTTGTTGTCCTGGATAGATACCAACACCATCGACAATATCACCGGCAACCAAGAGGTATTTTACTCTGCCTGCTATCTCTCGCATTGCAGGGGTTCCATATTTTCCTTTGAGCCAGAGTATGAAGCGTTTGAAGGCTTCTTTGGTGAATTTTGTGCTGCCTATATGAATGTCTGAGGTGAAGACTGCATAGACTGGTTCTTGTGCATGTTGGGGCATTTTTCTGCCGACTTCGGGTAAAATGATGTCTTCTGCCATCAAGAGATTTGTTTTGGTTTTAATAGCGGCAACGCAGAAAACGGTGTCTGGTAGGAGCATAAGGGTTTTTCTTTTGATTTCTTGGGGTGATTTTTGTGGGATTAGAATGGTTGCACTTCCGCTTGGGTCTTCTACTGAGAGGATGGTGCTGTTTTTGGAGTCCCGTTTCTCAGTTAGCATACAGATGATTTTGAGTTTGGTTTTAGGTTGTGATTTGAGGGCTTCTATGATGGGTGTGGCCGCTTTGACGTCCATACGTTGTCTTAGGATTTTTTCTAAGCGTTTAAAGCGGTCTTGGAAGAGGTTTTTGTATTCTTCAAGAGTGCCATTGGAGGTGAGTTTACCTGTGGCGTCGTCGAGGATTTTGAGTTCTGAGGGGATGTCTTTGGCATAGGGATAAAAGTCATTGTCTGTGCCATTGAAGCGTGATTTTGTTGATGCGGTTTCTGAGTAATTTAGCGCTAAAATTGGTTGGGGTTCTGTTGTCTGGGTTGGGGTTGTTTTTTGTATGGTTGGTGTGGATTGTTGTATGATGGTCTCAAGCAAGGTTTGTTCGATGAATATGGGTTTATCTGGTAGGGTCTCAAGTTTTTTTAGCGCTAGTGTTATAATTTCTACTGGATCGTTTGTTTTTGCATTTTGGCTGAGAAACTCGAAAGCTTCACTGTTTAATTGGTACCCTGCTTTGATGGTTGTTTCAATGGCCCTTTGGAGTTTATCTTGCGTATTTTTCACACTCTAGTCTGTGATACTGTGATGTTTAGGCAGTATTGTTTTTTGTGTTATTTACTTTTTTGTGTGTGCTTAGAGGGTTGCTGTGGTTTTCTCTTATTTAACCGTGAGTTAGTTTTTTTATCTGTTTTTGTTGTGTTGGTTATAAAATGCAAGTTATGTGTGTTTAAGTTTTTTAACTGCCAAAATTTTCTGTAGCTATTTTTGTCTTTGTTTATATTTTGTTTTTAGGGCGGGGGTTCTATCTGTTTAGGTTTTAGTGATGGTTATTTGTATTTTTATCCTGTAGATATATTAATTTTAAAATATTTATATGAGTGCTCAAATGTTTAAACAGATTATATAGTGAATATAGTATGAGTGAATTACGAAAGGTCCAACAAACACCAACCGGTACTTACTTTATCTGTCTACCCCGTGAATGGGCAAAAAACCAAAGCCTACAGAAAGGTTCCCAAGTAAATATAGAATCAACAAAGGATGGTAAACTCTTAATTGACACGCAATTTGACGTGGAGCCCCAACCCAAAATAATCTCGCTCAAAATCGGACCCTACCTAAACCGCGAAATCGTCGGTAACTATCTTTTAGGCTATGACATAATCCGAGTTGAAGCCAAAACCCGCATAGACTCAACCATGCGTAACCAAATTAAATCTACCGCAAATTCTCTAGCTGGCTTAATGATAGTCGAAGAAACAACTACACTAATGGTTCTTCAATGTATGATGCAACAACCCTTTGCTTCACCAAAAAAGTTGCTTCAACGCAACCAAGGTAGTGCTGCACTCATGCTGCGTGATGCGGCTAACTCTTTTATCAATCGTGACACTGATATGGCAAAAAACGTTATTGATCGTGATGATGAAAACAATAAATTCTATTTTTTGCTCGTTAGAATTTTGCGTACTATAATTCAAAATCCTCGTCAAGGTGAAAAATTCGAAATTACTCCCATCGAATGTCTAGACTATCGTTTAGCTGCAAGTTTAATCGAGAGTATCGGTGATGCTTGTGTTCAGATAGCTACTTCTACTTTATCAATCGCGGACACTAAATTTTCAAGTGAAGTACGCAAGTTGCTCATAGAGTTACATTGTGTTTGTTTTGAAGCAAGTGAGCAAGCGTTCAGGGCATTTTTAAATAAAGATATCTCGATAGCTGAAAATGTGCGTTTGATGCGAACAAAAATTGAAACGACCTCCATAGAGCTTGAGAATGCTGCGAAATTTGCTTCTGTGGATTTGATGCCCCAGATTTTATCTGTGGTGTCTTTTTTGAAACAGACCTATGGATACAGTGTTGATCTGGCTGATCTTGTTGTGTGATCTATTGTCTAAAAACCAGTTAGTGTTGTGTGGATAGTTATTTTTAGTGTACAAAATTTGGCGAAATTTCTATTTTATCTCTTTTTGTAGTTAATTGTTTTAGTAGGTTTTCTGATTTTTGTTATGTTTGTGTGTGTAGTGGTATTTTTGAGTGTTGTGTTGGTTTTTGAGGATATGTTTAATTGTATTGTTCAGCCGGGTTTGGTGGTGTTTTTTGTCAAAAATTTTTGTATATTGTTTGATTTGTTTGTTTTACGGGTATGGGTTTTATGTTGCATATACTGTAGTGGGTTGCAAAATAGTGCTGTTTTGTATGTTTGCTGAGTGTTGTTGTTTGTGGGTTGTTGTGTGTTTTATAAATATGTTTGTTTTGTATTACTTGTGATTTGAGATTTGTGTGTGTTGTATTTGTGTTTGATTCATATGTTTTTGTGTTTTGATGCATATGTGTGTGAGTTAGTGGCCTAAAAAGGTAAAACGCCTTTTGTTTCCAAGCCCAAGGAAGTTAGCCCTGTCTTTGTTGTTTTGCCGGTTAGTAGTGTAAATTATTTGTTTTTGGAGTGTTTAAATTTAAAAATTTAACTTTATATGATTCTGTTATGCGGTGACGTGTTGCGAATTTCTTTAGCTTTCATTTTTAACAACGCTTAAAAATAATGGAAAGCATCACCATGCAAGTTTGGGGGAGGAAGACCTCAAAAGGCTTGACTGCATAATTCCGGTTCACTATCTATGCGTACATACGCTTGAATAAACCTATGTGTGTATTTGTACACATATGTGTATATTGGTACTCGTACGTGCGCATGTACCTGTCTTCTTCCAGTAGGAAGAGATTGCATAGTGGAAACTATGAACATTTGTAAGGGTTAAGAGTTGACAAAAATTTTACAACATCAACAAACTGTACAATTACAGTTAATTATCCCCGCTCTAAATGAAGAAGCGGGAATCGGTCTCACTATCTCAGAAATGCAACAATTCCTAGTTAATCTACCTATACTAGTCATTGATGGCCAAAGCACCGACCGCACTATAGAAATTGCCAAAAGTTTAGGTGCAAAAATCGCCCGCCAAAATGGAAAAGGCAAAGGCGACGCACTCGCAAAAGCCTTCGAATGCATGGCGCCCCAAGTGAAATACGCCATACTAACTGACGCAGACTACACTTACCCCGCTGAATATGTCCCCCAAATGATACAAGTGCTTGAAGAAAAACCTGAAGTTGGCATGGTATGCGGAAACCGCTTCAGCGGCAATGTGGATCCTAAAGCATTGCGCAAAGTGTTTAGTTTTGGCAACCGTCTAATAGCTTGGTCACACCGCAACCTCAATGGTGTCCAGCTCAAAGATCCTCTTACCGGTCTAAGAGTGATTCGTGCAGAGATTCTTAGAAATTGGCAGATAAAATCTAAAGGCTTTGACATCGAAGTAGAACTCAATCGGCATGTTGAAAAACACGGCTTTGACATCAAAGAGATTGACATACACTATCGACAAAGATTAGGTGAAAAAAAACTCAAGGTCCGAGATGGCGTAACAATCCTAAAACGGATAATTCTTGAAGCGTAAACTCGGAGGAAACCCCAAAATAAGACCCGGCTATCGGCAACTTGTAACTACACTATTCTTCTTGACATTACCTATTGGTTACTATGTACACCACA
Source organism: Nitrososphaerota archaeon (assembly GCA_031274765.1). Taxonomy (GTDB): domain Archaea; phylum Thermoproteota; class Bathyarchaeia; order Bathyarchaeales; family Bathycorpusculaceae; genus Bathycorpusculum. The sequence goes on from JAISPR010000093.1 coordinate 16,380, forward strand.
CCGATTGCTCAAAATGACCCGTTTGGTTGAACTATAAAATGCAAATAACGCTATAGCTCAAGCTTTCACCGCTGTCTCAAATATTGAAAAAACAGATACAAATGTTTTGAGCGTTAGTCCAACAAATGATGCCGCCAAACTCCTTACACAGGCAGAAAACGCTTACCTATTGATAACTTGTACGGTTACAACATATGCCAACAGCGTGGTTTCAATAACAAATCAGGTTACAACATCAGCCAGAAACTGAAAAAACAATGCAAACCAAAATCAAAATAATTTCCAAAAAAATATGGGTGCCCAATAATCCATATCATCATCTTCATGATTATTCATATCTGAATGATACAAAACCAAACAACACTACATTAAAACCCTACCCAACAAATTCGGCGTAATCTTTTTGTGAAACTATGTAATAACACTCAGTTTTGTGGCAATAGATCTGATTCGCATTGTTAAATGTTCGCGTGCTTTGTTTAATCAAGAACTGGAACTCTTCAGTATTTAGGGATTTATTTGCCAGATTTAAATTGAATATTGTTAATCATCATTTAATGTCATAACTGACCAAAATTACTCAATATATTTGAAACTGTTCAATAATTTTGGTATTTCTATTTGTTGTGTATTGTGTTTGAAAACAAATGGCGATCCTGATGCGTTGCTCAGTAACGCGGTGAGCATGTGACTTGTTACCTCATCACAATAATCTTTTGTCTTTAATGGTAATAAAACAGAGAAAAATTTTGTAGTTTTCCGTTATATGACGCTAAAATTATTGATGACCATGCACTATTGGAAAACTTGTTGAATGGCAATACTTATAAAATCGCCAAAACAGCCCCTTGAATGCTAACTGCTCAGATTTTGTCTATCAATTTTTAATAGATCTGCAGCGTAACCTTGTGACTGATACTTTACAATTCGATAATCACCTTGTTATCTAAACTTAAATTTCACCGATAACCCGGTAAAACACTGAAATTATCAATCCTAGTCCTGATTTTACATCTTGACAATACGAGAAGAGAGAGAGAAAAAAAATGACGAATGTTTGCGTAGTAGGTTTAGGCAGAATAGGGCTTCCTCTTGCCCTAGTTCTGGCAAAAGCAAATCACCAAGTATATGGTGTAGATACAAACCCCACCGTTGTTAGTAAAATCCGTTCTATACACGGTTGCTCGGATTCAATAAAAGAAAATGAACTCCTTGAAGAATATTTGGAAAAACGGTTTTTTGTTACAGATTCGCTAGAAGAAGGATTAAAAAAAGCCGAAATTGTTTTTATTGCTATCGGCACTAGTATTAGTTCTAATGGTAATCCTGATCTTTTTACTCTTTTTGTGTTAATTGATTATATCTGTAACATAGCCAACAGTGTTAAGGGAAAATTATTTGTTCTCAAATCTACTTTACCTGTTGGAACAACTCGTCAAATTGCACATCTTTTGGAAAGTCGTTCTGGTTTACTGTGTGGTCGAGATTTCTATTTTGCTTTTTGTCCTGAACGTGTACTGGGGGATAAAGCAATAAGCGAGATGGAATCCTTGCCTAAAATTATCGGGGGGATGGACCCAGAGAGCACTAAACGGGCTGTGAATATTTATGAAACAATTGGTGGAAAAGTCGTAGTAATGGAAAGCCCTGAAGCAGCAGAACTCGTTAAACTCTTAGATAATTCTTACAGGCAAACAATTTTCGCTTTTTCGAACGATTTTGCTTTGCTAGCTGAACGGTATGGCTTAAATGCCCTCAAGATAATAAATGCTGCAAACGAAAGTTATCCTCGAAATAACATTCCTATGCCTTCAGCAGGCGTAAGTGGTTACTGTTTAACTAAAGATCCGTTGTATCTTGAAATGTCATTTAAAGAAATAGCGGCAAAACGAGGGTTTTCATCAATTTGGTATTATGGACGAAAAACTAATGACTACATGCCAATCCATGTTATAAATCGTGTAGCTGAACACTTGGAACAGGCTGGAAAAACTCTGAAAGAATCAACCATATTAATTTGTGGACTAACTTATAAGGAAAACACCAACGATGTTCGCAACAGTCACGGGATAGAGATTGCACATTTATTACAAGAAAAAGGGTCTCAAGTTATTGCATGGGATCCTCATATACTTGACACAATTACGGGTATCCAGTTAGTTTCAAAGCCCGATGAAATCCTAGAAACTTTGGACGCAATTATCTTCGTCGTTAAACATGATGAGTTCATAAAATTAAACAAGGATTGTACTATTCTTCAAATGGTTAGAAAAATGAGATTGCCTATTATTTTTGATGGCTGGGGGATATTTGACACATTAAATAAAGTTGAAAATATCCATTATTTTGGTATCGGAATTCCAAGTAAAACATTGAGGGATTCATAACGCTTCTGGTTCTAAGTATTGTGGCACTTCTATCTGTTCTGTTCGTATACTTTGGCTATTTTGTTGCGATGCGAATTTTCCAACGTCGAAGTCCTGATTGGAGAACTCAAAATAAATCAAAGATTGAAAATTATACACCTGCGATTTCACTGATTATTGCAACATATAACGAAGAGACCACGTTACCTCGTAAGTTTCAGAATCTGATAGATTTAGATTATCCACCCGATAAACTTGAATTGGTGTTTGTAGACAGTGGGTCCACAGATAAAACCTGTGAATATATAGAAAATTTCATAAAACAAAACCCTCAAGTATCAACAATATTTATTTGTGAAAATGAAAGGTTTGGTAAGTCGCATGCACTCAACATAGCTTATCCAAAAGCTACCGGTTCAATAAAAATAATTTCTGATGCTGATGCAATTCTTGAGCGCTCTGCATTACGCAATATAGTGCAGAATTTTAGCAATCCCGCCATCGGGGCAGTATGTGGGCGGCAAGTGCTTTTGAATCCTGATGAAAATTCTTCGACACTTCTTGAAAAAAGTTATAGGGGTATTTATGAAGTTCTCCGGCAAGGTGAGAGTGCGCTAGATTCTACACCAATATTTCATGGCGAGCTTTCTGCTTATAGAAGTGATTTGATTGATCCTTTGCCTGAGAACAAAAGTGCTGATGACTCACGGCTTGCTAATGTTATCCGGCAAAAGGGATATCGGTCAGTATATGATGCATCAGCTGTTTTTTATGAATTTGCTCCTCCAAATGGGGCTTCAAGGCGGCTTCAAAAGGTTCGACGTGGTCAGGGTTTAATTCGTGTGTTTTGGGATTGTCGTCGTTGTTTGTTTAACCGGAAGTATGGGAAATATGGCACGGTTATTTTTCCTATGGAATTTTTTATGCACTCAATATTTCCAAGTTTTTTCTTATTTTTCATGGGTGTGTTTTTGGTTGCGCTTGCTTTATACAATCCTCTAGTTATGGTGTTATTGGTCACTATTCTTTTAGGTGTTGTGGGTTTAAGCAGACTTAAAAGTAACTTAAATATTTTGAATCAAATGATTTGTTTTTCTTCTATTTTGACAACTTTTATGGGTTCGCAATTAATTCTTCTGAACGCAATGGTTCTTTGGCTTTTAGGTCATTCTTTGCATAAATGGCAAAAAGTTGATGATGTACGAAAAGAATGGCACAAACAAGAAAATGCTGGTGCTATTTAGAACAATCACTGTTTGGGCGAATTTTGTATGTGTGGAATAAATGGATTCAATTTTTCTGATAAGACTCTGGCGTATGCTATGAATAAAGCCATAAAGCACAGAGGCCCCGATGATGAAGGCGTTTTTGTTGATCCTGAGATCACTTTTGGGCATGTACGATTGGCTGTTCTTGATTTAAGTAGTGCGGGCAAACAGCCGATGACTTATAATTATGCGGGAAAATCTGCCGTTATCGTTTTTAATGGTGAAATTTATAACTGCGTGGAACTGAGAACAAAACTTGAAAAAATGGGGTATAAATTTGATTCAAAAACAGATACTGAAGTAATACTTGCAAGTTATTTGGCATTTGGATTTGATTGTGTAAAAGATTTTAATGGTATGTGGGCATTTGTAATTTATGATCCCGTAAAGAAAATTTTTTTCTGTTCAAGAGATAGATTGGGTGTAAAACCTTTTTATTATTTTTTGGATAAAGATACATTTATTTTCAGTTCAGAACTGAAAGGTATTTTGTCTCACCATAAATTGTTATTAAATAATGTGGAAAATATTAATTTAGATTCGCTGAATCTTTATTTTTCTTTGGGGTATGTGCCTTCTCCTTTTACAATTTTTAATAAAATTTTTAAACTCGAACCGCGGCAAAATTTAGTTTTCGATTTATGTTCTAAAAGTGTAAACAAATGGTATTACTATAATGTGCCAAAATATGAACCTGAATATGATCACACAAAGCTCATTGAAGAAGGGCGCAATCTTTTAAAGAATGCTGTTGAGCTTCGAATGGTTGCTGATGTGTCTATTGGGGCCTTTTTAAGCGGTGGGTTGGATTCAACAACTACTGTTGGTATAATGAATCAATTTACCGATATTAAGAATCTTCATACGTTTTCTATTGGGTTTGAGGGAAAATATGATGAAACGCATTACATAAACATTGCAAAAGAATGTTTTGGCAGTAGACATCATCATGAATTTTTTGATCAAAATGATTTTGAAAACCTGTTTAAAGAGTATGCTGAAATTTTTGATGAACCTTTTAGTGACTACTCCGCTTTCCCAACATTTACTTTGTGTAAGTTAGCTCGTAGTTACGTTACTGTCGCTCTAAGTGGTGATGGGGGTGATGAAATATTTGGTGGTTATCCCGAACATATAAACGGGTATCGGTTAAGTCTTATTCTGAAAATTCCTCGCCCTCTACGAATATTACTTTCAAAAATTCCTGCTAAAAAAAATCTTGATAGTTATTTTTCACTCTATCTTTTAAAAAATGCTTTTCGAGTATCTCTTACTAAGTATTCAGAGTTTTTTTCTAATGCTTTAGATGATGACTTACAGATTCCTTCGTTTTACAAGAAATGGGCTTCTGATCGATTGGATGATTGCTTTAAAACTGGTGCAAAAAACTTTGGCGAAATTCTTCGTCTCTATGATTTAATGTTTAACACTCTTCCTGATAATTATCTTGCAAAAGTAGATAAAACCTCTATGGCGTATGCTTTGGAGGTTCGCAGTCCTTTTTTGGACTACCGTTTTATAAATTTTTCTCAACGCATACCAACAGAATGGAAAATTGACACATTCAAATCAAAAAAATTTATGAAAGAATTAACTGAAGGTATTGTTCCAAAAGAAATCCTCCATAGACGCAAAAAAGGGTTTATACCCCCAGTACAGGACTGGATAAACAAAGATTGTTACAACCCATTTTTAGAGAAAACAAATGAAATTTTGAATACTTTTGACAATGAACTAGCAAACTTTTTCAAAGAGAAAGTCCTAAAAAATAAAAATAAACTTTATGGACGATATAAAATAAGGTTGTTTATGTTTGGACTATGGTACGATAGATGGGTTTATAAGCCTGCTGAAAAATAATTGGCCCAGAAATGAAATTTGTCTATAAACACTGAAGGCCACTGTTATCCTTGTAATTAACCAAAAACCCTTGAACCAATTAATTAAAAAACAAGTGAACTTTCATTGAACGAATTATTTATATCCATCATAATTCCTACCAAAAATTCATCAATGATTATAGAAAATTGTCTAAACTCAATTATGCACCAAAACTACAAAAATTTTGAATTAATTGTTGTAGATGGGCATTCCACAGATAATACTGTGGAAATCGCACGAAAATACACTGACAAAGTTTATTATGAAACCAGCGGAACACGCGCATCAGCATGTAACGTTGGAGTAAACCACGCTAAAGGTGATATCATTGTATTCACTGACGATGATTGTGAAGTCCCAAAAGATTGGCTTATGCAAATAGCGGCTAACTTTAACAATGAACCTATCGATGTTTTAGGCGGATCTGCAATAACACCTGAGCAATCAAGTAAAATCGAAAAAGCCTTTGGAGCAGTATTAAACCACCTGTTATTATTTACCTATTCTTGGGATTCTTGCGAGAAAGTAATCGGTTGCAATTCAGCGTACAAAAAACAAGACCTTATTGAAATAGGCGGCTTCAATGAAAAATTGCCAACTGCAGAAGAAACGGAATTAAATTTTCGGTTGAAAAAATTAGGTAAAAAAATTAAATATTCTGAAAAATTATCGTTACTTCACAACCGTCGAGGGACCATTCGCTTGTTTTGCAAACAACAATTTAAATTTGGCATCGGAAAAGGCAAATGGTTACGTTCAAATCCATCCGCGATAAAGGCCAGCAATATTATAGTTCAATTACTAATCTTTGGCACCTTTGTTATACTGCCTATACTGGTTGTTTTCAATTTAACAATCGCCTCTATTATTTTATTGACTGGATTTGGTCTTCTTTTAACCTCTGCATTTTACGCCAGTATAAAAGAGAAACAAGTTTCCATTTTTCCATTTATTATTTTAGCAACGATAATTTGGATATACGCCCAGGGATTTGGACAACTTAGTGGTCTCCTACAAAAAGAACCACAAAAGAATCTATAACCTCTATACAGAGAACAATTCAATACTATATTCTGAGGTGAAGTGTATTTTAAAAGATTTTCGCAGAATATTTTTTATCATTACAATTATTCTATCTATATCCCTGCTTTTTGTTTATCCCTTATTTAACATAAGTTACAATATTTATTTAGGCCCTATATCTGGACCGCCCGACATCCTCAATATGCTTCCCCTAGCCTACTGGATCCTAACCGGCGTTATCCTTGCCCTTCTTGTTCTACAAATTTTGATTGCGCAAAACAACTTTGAAATAAAAGTACGAAACTTATTTCTAGTTGTTTTCATTCCTGTGATGATATATGCATCCCTGCCCATTAGTCAATTACCATCGATCTATACGGTAAATGACGCAGTTGGACATTTAGCGAACGCTGAAAACGTAATTCTAAATACTAACATTTCAACTCCTGCAACAGGCTATCTTCAATTTCCCGGAACCGCCTTGATGGTAGCCATCTTGGGAAATATCCTTGGAATAACTGGCGGCATACCCCTCTTAGCACTGGGGATTGTTCTCAATTCATTATTTGTTATTTTAATTTCTTTGTTTTTATTTGCGGTTGGTAATAGCCTAATAGGTCCCAGAAACGGTTTTGTTTTACCCCTACTTTATTTCCTTGTTAACACAGGCTTTTTTACACAATTTTGCCCTCAAAATTTTGCTTTGATGCTTTACTTTATGGTAATAACTATTTTCTCATTTTTAAGTGAAAAATCAATTCCATCCAAACGTGGAACAATAGTTTTCATATTTATTGGTGCAATTATTGTGATTACTCATCCTATTACCAGTGTTTTCATAGTCGCAACCTTTGGCGGCCTTTATTTAAGCCGAAAAGTTCTGAAAATAAATAGTGGTGCACCTATCTTCTTTGCCTTCCTTTTATGCATACCCCTAATGCTCATTTGTTGGTGGATATTTTTTGCAACAGAAAATTTCATAGCAACAGTAAGCTCTCTCTATACTTTATTGCATAACGGCCTCCAATTTACCCCAACACATACCATCGTTCAAACTCTTTCTACACCTTTTTCTCAATTTATATCCTTCTTTAGTAAAGGAGTTCAATTTTCTCTGGCGGCAGTTGCCGCTATTGGCCTAATTGTTACTTATTTAAAACGGAAATCAAAAACACCCCATACTCTGCTTATCGCAATAAGTATCGGTCTAGCAATAATCAGTATATTCCCAATTGTTTTAATTAATGGCGAATTTGCTGACCGTCCTTTACAATTTGTATATTTTCCTATATGCGCTCTAGCAATTGTGGGTCTAGAACATTTTTCTTCGCTGTTACACAAAAAAAAGTACTCCACAAAAACTTGGCGAACATTAGGTATTTGTGCACTTATTTTGTTGGTTCCTCTTGCCTTTGTATATCATCATCAAATAGATTCAATTGAAAATGTTGTGCCTGCTGATTTTTCCATAACTGCCTTTTTAGTAAAATATAGCCCCTCAGCATCGGTGTATTTTCCCTGGAGCACTGGCATGAGAGCCGAATATTATTTCCATGAACCCGCAATTGCAAACATAAATGTAGTTCATGCTCCAACGCCTCTTATGGATCCATATATTTTTGTTGCTTGGATGACTAACCCTCAGATGCTTGTTTTTTCGATGAAAGAAACTCGTTATTTCGAATATATGGAGTTTAAATCAAGTGATGATTATGATCAGAGGTTCTCTTATCTGAACGAAACTTTTGCTTGGGCTAGAGTATATGATAATGGTATTAATAATGCTTATTTGAACACAAATTTTGTTAATCGCTGGTGATTTTTGTTTGAATCAACCATTATTTACGTACAAAAGTGTTGGTGTTAAAGTGTTGTTAAAAATAATTTCTGGTATGTTTGGGTGTGATTTTTGGTTGTTAATGGGCCCTTTAGACTGCGCAAAAATCAAAAAACAGCAGCACTAAACGCTACAAATAACGTATGTACCTTCACTATTGCTGTAGTAGTGGTTTGGTGAATTTTGGGCAGTGTGTCAAATAGAATAGTTTTTTACCCGTCAGATACTTTATGTGTTACCCATGAGTTAAGGGTAACTTTTCTTTTCAAACCTTGGAAAATTGGCCAAGCATATGGCGTTAATACGAACTTGATTTTGCGTCAAATTAACTATTCTAAATTGGCGCACTGTCGAATTTTATTGGAGTTTTTGCGCAATCTGAATTTATGTTTTATGAGACGTTTATACGCAATGGGCTGTTTGTGATACGGGTAAAACGAGGTTCAATGCCTTTTTAATGATGAAACGCTCAATTACTCTTAGCGATACCTAACACTTGGCATAACAAATATCTGAACTGTGTTATTGAGGCATTTTACAAAATTTTGATCCATTTTGATAATTTTTATTCCACTAGTCTTGTTTTGTTGTAAAACAGCCCCAAAATCATCATGACACGTTTCTTAATAACTATGCGCCAGTTTTATTTCATATGTTTGTTGTGAAACGCTTGGTTTTTATGGTAAGTTAATGGTTAAAAATATTTAATCTAACCTGATTGGTTAGACAAAATTGTTATTCGTAACTGGAAAATCAATTCGAAAAAAGTTGTTTTGGATTTGTGCTGTGAAAAACTTTTAGTTACTTGCGGTAGTGTCAAAAAATTGGATGTTGGGTAGGATGAATATTTGTTTGATTTCAAGGGAATATCCTCCCGAAACAGGTTGGGGGGGAATAGGTACTTATACCTATAATATGGCTCACGCATTGGCTCAAAATAAAAACCACGTGACCGTTATATCGTGTAGTTCTGATTTTTCTACGGATTATTTTGACAAAAAAGTTCATGTTTTTAGAATTAAAACTCCAAATCCTCATTTTGTAGGTAATTGTTTGAAGCACAGCTGTGCTGTTTTTAATAAACTGTCTCAACTTTGCGATGACTTTGACTTAATTGAAGCTCCAGAATTTCGTGCTGAGGGCCTTGTAAGTGTTTACCATTTGGATGTTCCTTTGATTACACGTTTACATACCCCAACTTATTTGCTTAATAAATTATCTATCAAAAAAAACTCTTTTCGTTTCCATTCACGATTGTTAAACGATCATCTGCTTAATTTTCTTGAAAAAGCTCAAACTACGCAAAGCGCTGGCGTGACTGCTCCCTCGAAAGCTATTCTAGATGAAATTGCTATGGCTTGGAAAATTAAAACATCCAACATAAAAATAATTCCTAATGGTATAGATGTTAAAAGAATCCGATCTATAAAAACTGATGATTTTATTGAAGCGATCTCAACTGGACCTGCATATATTGCCTATGTTGGTCGAGTGGAAGCTCGTAAAGGCGTTTTAATTCTTGCCATGGCATTGCCTTTTGTATTTGAAAAATTTCCTAACTTAAAAGTTTTATTTATTGGGGATTACAACCCATTTAGAAACGATGATGAAAAAAAAATAGTTTTAAATTTAAATTTTAAACATCGTAACAACATAATTTTTACCGGGTATGTAAAAGAAAACCATAAGCTCTCACTTATTAAAGGTGCTAAACTAGTAGTATTACCGTCGCTTTGGGAGGCATTTGGCTACACTTGTCTTGAAGCAATGGCTCTTAGCAAAACAGTGATAGCTACCAGAGGTTCTGGTTTTGAAGAAATAATTGAAGATACCACATCTGGTTTTCTTGTCAGACCTAATGATTATAAAGACTTGCAAAAAAGAATAGTTGCCTGCCTTGAAAATGAGTGCCTGCTTAGATCAATTGAAAATGCAGCAGGACAAAGAGCGCAAGATTTTGATGTAACAAAAATTTCTCAAGCTTGTAACATGTACTATAAAGAGATTAAACAAAATAGATCGAAACGTTAATTGTTGAATCTTTTTGTCATTTCAGGATAATGTCACGTATCATGTTACCCATTTTTAAAATAAGTCGGCGATACTGTTGAATAAAAATCAAAAAACAAATGAACAAACCAAGCAACTTGTGGTTGATATTGTAAATAATCAGAAACCGCAAACTACACAACAACTAATTGTTCTTATGACAGAAAAATATTCTATTCCGCCTGAAAAAGTAACACTGATTCTTTCGGAGCTAGAAATTGATGGCCTTTTCAATTTTACAGAGCAAAAACCGTCAACTTTAAACAAAAAAAGACATTTATTTTTTCAAAAACACCAATGGTATTGGTTCACAGTTGTCTTTTCAATTGCAACAACATTAGCAGTTTTCTTAATACCTGCATCTGATCATCCAATAATTTGGCTTCGTTATTTATTAGGGTTCATATTTGCGCTTTTTTTTCCAGGATACTCTCTTTCAAAATTGATTTTCCCAAATGAAATACCCAAGATTTTTACCACGCAAAATAATACTCCAAAATCAATTAATAGCTGGAAAATAGACTTAGTAAACCGCATTCCTTTTAGCATAGGTCTGAGCTTTGCTCTTCTGGTTGCTATTGGTCTCATTTTGAATTTTACACCGTGGGGTATCACATTAATTCCTGTGATGCTTAGCCTCTTAATGTTGACCCTCATACTGGCAACTGGAGCCGAATTACAATGCCATTAAAGAGCGGAGTCAAAGAATTGCCGTTTGACAATATTGACGCCACAATTGGCCGCGTGTGTTAAGGACTAAAATTCCCTTGGTCCAATTTTCATAGTCGAGCAATCCTTGATTGTCCTCTAGATTAACATCCCACGCCCAATATTGAGAACCTAATTTATTTTGTAAAAATATTTCAAAGGTATCTTTTGTAAACTGGATATAAGCAGGGTCTTGTGTCGAGTTGTAGCCGTTCCACTGTTCAGAGCCCCATTCGATTACTACGACGGGATATTTTATTGACATCGGTAAAATGCCGTTATTGTGCAGATAAGTTAGGAACAATTCTTTTGCTTGGCTATAATTGCCTGCAACATATGCTGCACCATATTCTTTGGCTCCTGTTCGATATGCCATGTATGCTCCCTCACAACAATAAACAACATTGTTATCTGGTAGAGGGTTAGTATAAAAATCTGTGAGGGAATTTCCCCAATCCATTCCGTAAACTCCCACTAGTATTTTTGGGTTTATTTCATGGATGGCCTTAGTTGCTAATTTTGCTGCATTATACCAGAGTTTAAAAAGAGTTTGTTTAGGTAATTGATCCTGGCATGGTTCATTCATTATATTTATCATACTTACAGTTGGGTTATTTGCGTAATGGCTTGTATAGTATTGTAACAAATCAATCCAGCTGATATCTGGGTAGGGTGCGCCTCCTTGTGCAGGTGTGAGGATGGTGTTTAGAGGGGCCTTTGGGTTTTTTATTATTGTTAGCATGTTGTTGGCTTCATTGTTATATGTTTTTGGATCACCTAAATGCATATCAAGAATTACGCGCAGGTTGTTTTCGGTACACCATTTTACTACTTGGTCGATTTGAGTGGTGTATGCTTGATTGTGTTGATACCAATTTATTGTTAAGCGCAGACTGTTAGCTCCACATTCTTTTATGAATGTAGTGTAGTTTTTATTCCAATTTCCTGAAGTATAGCGGTTTGGGTCTGTCCAGCCCCAGTTCAGAACTGAGATTGCTACGCCTTTGAATTGGAATGTTTTTCCGTCATCTGTTTCGATGTGGTTGTGGTTTGTATGTAGCCAGCCGGGTTCTGTATTGTTGTTTATTATGGTGGCGTTGTTTTTGATTGTTCGATGTGGGGTTATTTCTGTGCAAGTTGGGATGTTATATAGTGTGCTTGTGAGTAGGGTCAGTAAAATGATGATGAGTATGTATTTGTATTTCATTTGTCGCTACACCTCTATTGATGTGAGATATGAAACATAAATCTTAATAAATTCCTGTTGGATGTTTTGTGCAAATGACTATTTGCGTGATTGTGGCGCCCGGTGCTAACACAAACTCTGCTTCAACAATCTGTATAACGAGTAACATGTTTTGTATTATCTTCTTACTGATCATTTATCATGACAAACAGGCCCTAAACAATAATTAAACACTGTCATATTCCACTAATCAACAAAGAAAAACCCCTATACATAACCTTATGTGGTAGGCTGGCTGTATAAACAAAAACCCACACCACTCACATCTGACCGCCTCTCCACTAAACCCAAACATATCCAAACATCCAAAACCCGCCTTAAAGCACCCCGGCACTACTTTCCATCACAACAGACTTATACAATAAAACAACACATTTTTAATAAACTATCATACACAACTCAATAATTCAATAAATATTTCAATTTTTAATGCTATTTTTCCACTTAATTTCTAACATACTGCTCTTTAATATCTAATCAACTCACACAATTTGTTAAACTTTAAACTGTTAATTTTGTCAAATTTTATTTTTTCACATCATATTTGTTCAATAAACAATAAATAAATATGCATATTCACACAACATACATTATATAACGAAACACTTCACTAAAAACCACACACAAAATTTCAATACCAACAATTCCCAAAACATTTATTACAAAACCAATCAAAAACATATTTTCAAAAAACGAATTCAAACACACCTATCAACCTACTGATATAAACAAACAAAAAACCTACTAAACTTACCGCCTAATACAAACACCTTAACCCACACACCAACCAAACCGCTTCACATCTGTTGGCGCAATCCCCTCTTGACGCATCAAATCCTTCAAACACACCGGATCAGCTTCTAAATAATCCCCCGTACACGCATAAGCCCTACCCCGACACCCACCACAACTTTCACGATACTCACAATCCCCACATTTTCCCCTCAAAGCTTGACGCTGCCGCAAAGTATTGAGAACAGGCGCCTTACGCCAAATCTCAGCTAATTTCTGCTCACGAATATTACCCACTTTTATAGGCAAAAAAGTACACGGATAAACATCCCCATTAGACCGAAGACTAAAATACATATTACCCGCATGACAACCAATCCCTTTGTGAATCCAAAACTCTTTAATGAGCAAACCCTTAGCCTTAGTACCATGATTACGATGCATTTCATCTGCAATTTCAGGATAAAGCGGCGTACCACCTGACATAGTAAAAACCATCTCAGTATCCTCCTGACGACTCTGCAACCAACGAATAAGATTAACCCGCTGCTCCATAGTCATAGCATTATCCATCACATCCTTCCCCCTACCCACCGGAACAAGATCATAAACTGCCGCTTCATCCACCCCCAATTCATACAAAAACTCAAGCCGCCTTGGCATCTCAGCATAGGTATCTTTTAGCGCCATCGTAGTTACAACAACCTCTAAATCCAACTCAAGGCAGGTTTTAATAGCCTGAACCGTTCGATTAAAAGTACCGGGCAAATTACGTATAAAATCATGTTTCTCTGGAACCACTGAGTCAATGGGCATACCCACAACTTTTAAACCTGCCTCTTGGAGCTGCAATGCCGTATGAGGCGTCATGAGCAAGCCATTGGAAAGCATCGCTGTAATTATACCCAAATCCGTACAATACTCAACGAGTTGTAACACAAACTCTTTACGCAACAAAGGCTCTCCGCCACTAAAAATCACTGCTTTAGTTCCTAAACTATGCATTTCCTCAATCGCTACCATAGCCTCTTTCAATTTGAGTTCATCTGGCATAGCTTCTCTAGCCGATACATGACAATGGATACAACTAAGATTACAAGCACGCGTTACTGCATAAGAAACAATAAGCGGTGTGCCAGGTTCCCCCTTTAGGCCTTGCCCTAAAAGGCTCTGCCTAAGCTGCAACTCAAGCATTTTTAAGGTTGTACCCACAAGTTACACCCTTTGACTTGTCCGATAGAGTGAATTGAGTTAGTTAGACTTTGGGACGGATAATCCAGAGCTGGATTGCTCTGCGCAATATCCATGCGGCGGCAAAGATGATGGCAACTGCGATTGTGGCTATCATAATGTTTGGACCAATATCTAGAGCGTTTTCTGTAGTATTTGCTGGTGAGATGTCAGTGATTTTTATATTGTCAATAGTTGCAAAACTGTCGTGACCAAAGTAGTACTCTGTACCATTTAAGATATTACCTGAAGGGTTTTTTACCCCATGGATAACATTTGTGTTTTGCTCATCGCCATTTAAGTAGAGGTGCATGCCTATAGCATCGCGGCGAAATTCCACTTTAATCCACTGATTAAATGGAATTGACTCGGTAGTTACAATTTCATTAAACCCTCCGCTATCAGTCACCACATATCCACTCAACGCTCCCTCCACATATTGCTCGCCATTCTCAGGGGTGCCAGCGCGTATGGATAAACCAAGGATACGGATGGTGTTTTGCCAATCACAGGCCTGATCTGGATGGGTACATTTGACAACTATATTGTTGTAGGGGGCGTTTTTTAGACTGGGTACATAAATCCAAGCACTGATGTGTATCTGTTTTTGGATGTCAAGGTTTTGTGAAATCGGCATGTAGAGTGGTTGAGACATCGGCGGAAAACCCACAACAAAATTGATGGGGACATAAACAGTGTTTTCACCGTTAAACTTTAGGGCTTTATCATATTTACCCTCGACAAGTACGGGTTCTATTTTGCCTGCTAAAATTCCAGCGTTGACTCCTGTTGTGTCAGGTGTTATGGTGCCTGCGTCGCTGGGTTTAATTTGATCCAAAGGCCACTCACCTACAACTGTGGGGCCGCTGTTTTGTGCTGTGGTCGATAAGAGCATGGGGCTTAAAAGAATAATTGATAGAAAACAAATAATCCCGACTTTTGTAAAGTTTTTTTGTGCCATAGTATTCACCTATTGTCCCTGGTTAGTGAGGTGCGATGTTTCTTTTTGGTTAAAGAGTTCTCCTAAAAGAACACCTCAAATAGACAAAGACTCCTCGTAAAACTCTCTATAATAGTTTTGCTTTTTTTGATGTTGACAACATTTTTAGAAGCAATTGCAACAGATCCCTTTTTTGTGGTCACAAAGCGAATTTTATTGGTAAACCTGATGATAAACAATGCCTGTCAGACATCTTAGCTGGCTTGCTGGTTAACCCTTATAGCGGGTTTTTATAAAACTTGTTATGCGTCTTAACGCTGAAAAACAGTTACCTGACCCTTTTTTTGCGTTTTATGTTAATTTGTGTCAAAACTTAGAGTTACAGCTAAACATTTTCTAAAAGAGACAATAATCAAATTATAATTTCACAATAATTAACTATCTGTTATGTGAGCGACGAAAGTTACTCAATACAACTTCAAAACTTGTATTCGGCAGTTTGACCCAACACAGCCAAAAATTAAATCATGCTCAAAAAATATTCGAAAAAATAAGAAAACCATTGTAAAAATAACCAAAAACACGCAACAACCAGTAATATAAACAATTCCAAATATTTTTTTCCAAACTGCCGAATGTAAGTCAAAAGATAGTTAAAGAGCTAAAAACACTCACAAATATCAAAGAAACTATATGAAACAATATTAAATTTGATAAAAATATCCAAAGAATATAAAAGAAAAGCAATACGACGGCTTCCTTCACACCATTTGGTAAGCAAAGATGCATGGCTCTGGGATAATGAAAAAGGCGTGCTTGGGAAAATGCCTCCCGGCAATGTAATTTTAGCAGCGGTACCTTCACCGATACTAACGCAACACAAATAGGCCACTCGAGTTCTCTTTGAAGAACACGATAACACAATGGCGGCCGATATAGCTGGTAACTCAAATGAAAGAAAC
Organism: Nitrososphaerota archaeon; assembly: GCA_031274765.1. Taxonomy (GTDB): domain Archaea; phylum Thermoproteota; class Bathyarchaeia; order Bathyarchaeales; family Bathycorpusculaceae; genus Bathycorpusculum. Next base: position 32,622 of record JAISPR010000093.1, read on the forward strand.
CCTCCACAAGGCCAAAAATGCTATAAAAGACAGCAGTATAAAACTAAAATACATATATGCTGTCTTAACTGAAATAATAACAACACGCTTTCATATCGGCGCAGAAAAAAAGCAACAATATGTCAGAGTTAATTAACAATTTAGTAAACTCAAACCTAACTATGGCACGGCCTAACATGAAACTACACTATCCGCTAATTTGAACACAGAACAATAATTGTGAACTCAAACCAAGCCCTCAAACTACTCCCATCACATCACTCTGTAATGTACTGCTTGGTTTTTCTCTAATTTGCATAGTTTCATTATTGTTTGTCGTATTTTATGACTTCATCATTCATTATACAGAGCTCAATTCCTGCTTGTTTAAACATCTTGAGGGTGTCCACATCTGCGTGATAACGCTTCTCACACACAACCCGTTTAATACCGGCATTAATTATCATCATAGCGCAGGTACGACAAGGCGTCATTTTACAAAACAATGTGGCCCCTTCTAGGGGAATTCCAAAACGTGCAGCTTGAAGAATAGCGTTTTGTTCGGCATGAAGCGTACGGACACAATGCATGCTTACTTCACCATTACCATTAGTCATCTGACGGATATCATGACCTGCCTCACAACAATGCGGGAGCCCCGCAGGAGCACCAACATACCCCGTTGTCATAATACGCCTATCTTTAACTATAACACAACCACATCTGCCCCGATCACAGGTTGCACGCGCTGCTACCGCTTCACACATATCCAAAAAATATCGGTCCCAATTAGGACGTGCTTTTGGCTGATTTACCGCCATATTTATACCTCGGATAAATAAACCAGTTTATTGAACAAATTAATAAACTACTTGCCTGTTTTAACTATTTTTGAAGGATATGAATTTCTCTACCGATTTTGTGATGCTCATCTATCTCCCCAAAAGACGCGGTACCCATAAGTCGCCCATGCTCAGGCGCTGCTAAACCAAACATATCATCCGTAAAAGCATAAACCCGTTTAAACCCCACCTCTTTTAATTTTTCATCAAGAGCCATAACCACTGCCTCGCGGGAACGTGTACGTATAAGAGGCGTAACCACAACTAGCCGCCCCCCTGACCTTAACACACGATAGGCCTCTTCTATAAACTCAAAAAACAGCGGTTCAAGCTTTGCGATAATTCTTTGAGCATACGGCCCTGTTGGAATTTCACGCAGCGCCGGACCCAAATCAGGTTCAGAAACAACACAATCAACACTCTCAACCCCCATTTTCTCAGCCAATCGTGCTACATCACCCTGCAAAACTCGAAAATCTGTCCCCCCCAGACTGTATTCATCAGTGAGCCACTCAAGGTTCTCTTTTGCTGCCTTCACACACCACGGATTAACATCCATCCCCACAACTGATGCCTGCTCAAGCAAAGCTTCCTGAAGAATAGTGCCCACCCCACAAAACGCGTCAAGTAAAACTTTTCCTTGCATACAACCCGAAAAATTAACCATTATACGCGCCAACCGTGGAGACATACCAAAAATCGCCCGCTGATTAGGCTTATATAAATCTCTTTTTTGAAATTCAAACGGGTTATGCACAGCAATAGTGTTAGCAATCCAAGTATGAGTTTTACCCATACAAAAAAGAACTTCCGCCTGATTTTCTACAAGATTCTTTTTGAGGACCTCAACATGACTGAGTTGGGCTTCGCTACGGTCTTGTCCGATGCCCATAAACCTCGATTTTTTACCCCGCACTGCCAACTCATCTTTGATGGCACTGCCAATGAAACGCTGAATTCTACCCCCCAACGGCTTTATAGTATTATCTGAGGTATAGATACTTATCCCAAAGAGCACTTTATCTGGTGCACACAGTATACCCTCTAAGACTTCACTACTAGCGATGGTTTGGCTTAGTTGCTTTTGGGCTGGTTTGTGTCTTTCAAGGAAAGCTTCTTTGAAAATTTTTGTTGGCACCATCGTTTTTATCTGCGCAATTTTTATGGTGCCACCCAAATCATTGATGATCTTAGTGTTAAGTGGCGATTCAACGGTTAATTTACAGAATTCGGTCGAGAAATAGTCAATTTTAAACTTGAGATTTCTAGTTTGGAAATACGTGCCAAGTTCTGCTAATGATAGTGTCCAGTTCTTGCCTGAAACAAAGATATATGTTGACATTTAGGAAAAGAAAAGTAAACTGCTATATAAGCTGATGATGTGTCGCTATTGGCGATATTTAGGGCAACCTTCAAACTATATTTTTCCAAAAGCATCTGCTGAAAACAGTGTACCTATGTTGCAGGGTTTTCTGAAATAGGTGGAGGTTGCCTTAGAAAATAGTGGAAAAATGTGATGCGTAGAAACATGTTTAAATATATCTGAGAATAAGTTCTACTGCTTCAATAGAATAACATAATTTCGCTGGAGAAAAGTTCATGCATGCAAGAAACTATCGTCACGTAAAAAACCGTGCATATACGCGAAAAGATTACGCGCGCGGTTTTCCACCGCCAAAAATTGTCAAATTTACTATGGGTGATACCAAAGCACAATTTGAGCTTGAAGGAAAACTTCTTGCTACTGAGCGGGTACAAATTCGCCACAGCGCCCTAGAAGCTGCCCGGGTTGCGACAAACCGCGTTTTAATGGATAAACTCATCAACGATTACTACATGACTGTTCATCTCTATCCCCATATCATTCTAAGAGAAAATAAAATGATCTTTGGTGCTCATGCAGACCGTCTTCAGCAAGGGATGCGGCGAAGTTTTGGTACGGCTGTTGGTACCGCTGCAAAAGTAGAGGTCGACCAGCCTATTATTACTGTTCGAGTCAAGGCTTCAGCTTTGGAAACTGCCAAAGAAGCTCTCAAACGGGGCAGCGCAAAATTACCCATACACTGTCGAATCGTTTTCACAAAAATCCAACAGGTTCCAAGTAAGACCGAGCAGGCTCAGCCAACATCAGAGACAACCGAACAAACCCTGTAACGTATAAGTTGTGATGTATGGCGCGTTTTGTGAATTATTTAGCTTCGCATGTGATGTTATGGGTGTGTCTGGTTTTATTTTTAATCGGAGTTTTGTTTGTGTCACGGGAATGTGGTGTGTATTTAGCTCTTGACGAGAATGCGCTTTAAGGCAATTCGTTTTCCATTAAAAATTAAATTTTTATGCTATTTTTAGTTGTCAAATAGAAGTATATCTGCATGTTTATGTCTATGTAGCCCCTTGAACAAAATACATGCGAAATATATATATTAATTGTTTTTTACATCCTTTATGTAATGAAGACTGGGTTAGTGTTTCCTTGAGCTGAACATCCCTAGTTTAGCGTTTTGAGTTTAGAAAATTGTGTGCGAAATATTTATTAATTGTCAAAAAGTCATAACCTAGTTTTCTTTCTTTTTTTCATTGGAGTTAATGAGATGCTTAAGCCCGAAAAAGCGGGGAGTGTCAGCGCAGACAGCTTCCCTTCTAAATTTGTCGATGACATTAAAACTATTGTAGGCGGCGAAGAAAAGAAACTTGTTCGATGGTTTGACACAGTAAAGAATACCGATATTGCAATTGTTGGTGGTAAAAATGCCAGTTTGGGGGAAATGATTCAGGCGGGGTTACCTGTTCCTTTCGGGTTCGCTATAACGGCTTATTCATATGAACGTTATATCGAAGAACAAAAACTATCTGAACAAATTTACAACATAATAAAAGAAACTGTTAAAGATCCAAATGATCCAAGACAGTATGATGTTGCATCAAAACAAATCCGACTACTTATGGAAAAGACATCTATGCCCAAAGATATCGAAATCGCTATCAGGGATGCTTATGAGGAGCTCAATAACAGGTTAGATTTGAAAGATACGTTTGTTGCTGTTCGCTCTAGTGCGACTGCTGAGGATTTGCCCGATGCTTCATTTGCCGGGCAGCAAGAAACTTATCTTAATGTAAAAGGTTCAGATGATCTTATTGATAAGGTCCTTAAGTGTTGGAGTAGTCTTTTTACGCCGCGGGCTATTTTTTATCGTAATGAAAAAGGGTTTAGTCATGAAAGGGTTTTCATCAGTGTGGGCGTGCAAAAGATGGTTAATAGCCGTGCGTCGGGTGTGATGTTTACTATTAATCCTGTTACTGGAGCTTCTGATGAAATAATTATTGAGGGTTCATTTGGGTTGGGTGAAACTGTTGTGGCGGGTGCGGTTAATCCAGATAATTTTGTTGTCGATAAGAAAACGCTTAAAAATAAGAAACCGCTTAAAATAAAGGAGCGCCGTATTGCTAGAAAAACAATAAAGTATGTTCGCGATCCCCAGTCAGGTAAAACAGTTCATCTTAAAATTCCCGACGATGAACAAAAATTAGAGTGCGTTTCTGATACTGAAATTGCATTCTTGGCTGAGTTGGCGGTGCGTATTGAGAACCACTATGGGAAGCCTATGGACATTGAGTGGGCAATTGATCAAGACCTCCCCTATCCCAAGTCTATGATGCTGGTTCAGGCTCGCCCTGAAACAGTGTTTGGAATAAAAAACCCGGAAGAATTAAAAATGGCTGAAATCAAAACTCAAGACCTAAATGTTGTCGTCAGAGGAATCCCTGCTGGTCGACGCGGCTATGGCACCGGTAAAGCCAAAGTTATCCTCAACAAAGAAGACGCATACAGAGACATGACTAAAGGCGATGTTCTTGTCACTGGCATGACTGACCCTGACTTTGTCCCATTCATGAAAATGGCATCCGCCATAGTCACCGACCAAGGCGGCATTACCAGTCACGCAGCTATTGTTAGTCGTGAACTCAACATTCCCTGTGTCGTTGGCACCGAAACAGCCACCCAAACCCTACAAACAGGCCAAGAATACACTGTGGACTCCCGCAACGGGCTTATCTATGAAGGCATCCTTGAGCTAGCCACCACCCCCACAACCAATAACGCCATAGCAATCCAAACAGTAGATGCTGCTCCTGTTACTGCAACTAAAATTTATTTGAACCTTGGTATACCGGACATGATTGAGCAGTATGCAAACTTACCGTTTGAAGGCATAGGTCTGATGCGGACAGAATTTATTATGGCTGGTGCTATCGGTAAGCATCCCATGCTTTTTGTTGACGATAATGAAGGGCAAAAATTCGTCGACATATTTGCTGAAAATGTCGCCAAAGTAGCTCGTGTCATTCAACCAAAACCTGTCGTGGTCCGGTTTAGTGATTTTAAAACAAATGAGTATCGTGGCCTTGTTGGTGGCGAAAAATATGAAATTAATGAAGAAAACCCTATGCTTGGCTGGCGGGGTTGCAGTCGCTATATCAGTCCCTGGTACATCCAAGCTTTTAGATTAGAGTGTCAAGCCATCAAAAAATGTCGCGCCGAGTGGGGTCTCAAAAATGTTTATGTCATGTTACCTATGGTTCGAACTCTCTGGGAAGCAAAACAGGTACTTGATATTATGCAAACCGAAGGCCTTAAACGCGACAAAGATTTTAAAATCTGGTTTATGGCCGAAACCCCCTCCATTGCTATTTTAGCCGATGAATTTAGCAAACTAGTTGACGGCTTTAGCATTGGTAGCAATGACATGACTCAGGGCGTTCTTATGATTGATCGTGACAGTGAACGTCTTGGACAAATGGGCTATTTTGATGAACGCGATCCCGCAGTCAAACGTATCATTGCTCATCTTATCAAAGTTGCACACGAAAACAACTGTACGGTGAGTATTTGTGGTGAAGGACCCAGCAACCTCCCGGATTTTGCAGAGTTCCTTGTTCGAGCAGGCATCGATAGCATCTCGGTTAACAACGATGCTGTGGTGACAACACGCAAAAACATCGCCCAAGTAGAACAAAAAATCATACTTGAACGCTTAGCCGAACAAGCTGCAATAGCCGCAGGTCGCCCCATCAAAAAACCCCTCCCCGACTGGGCTTGGGAACCATAACCCTCTAAATTTTTGTTTTATTTATATAGTGACCCTATGTTAGGTTTTGATTTTGAAGAAAAAAAAATAAAACAGGAAATCACCCGTCTGGGCGCTAAATGGGTGCTGCTCCAGATGCCCCAGGGACTTAAACCCGAAGCAATTAACCTTGCGCAATTTGTGGAATCCTGCGGAGCCACCCCAATTATCTCAGCTGATCCCTGCTATGGCGCATGCGACATAGCCCAAACGGACGCTGAAAATATCGCTGCTGATTTGATTGTGCATTTTGGCCACACAAAAATGATAAACCAAGCAACCATCCCTACAATCTATATAGAAACCCATGCCAAACTCCAAATCACTCCCGTAATCCAGCAAGCCCTGCCCCTACTTTCTGAGTATGGCAAAATTGGGCTAACCACTTCTATCCAGCACATAGAACACCTCACCAGTGCCAAACAAATCCTATCGGACAACGGTAAAACAGTTCTTATCGGCAACGCAGGCCAACTCCCCTATGCAGGTCAACTCCTTGGATGCAACTATAGCAACGCAAAAATCATCGCCCCAAACGTCGATGCCTTCCTCTTTATCGGTGGCGGCATATTTCACGCCCTTGGGATCACTTTAGCCACAAACAAACCCACCATCATTGCTGATCCCTACGACAACCATGCCTATCAAATCACCGACCAAGCACAACGCCTACTAAAACAACGTTACGCAAACATACAGGCCGCAAAAACCGCAAAAACCGTTGGCATTCTTGTTGGGTTAAAGCCAGGCCAAAAACATTTTGACCAAGCCCTAAAAGTTAAAACTCTGGCCGAAAAATCTAATTACGTCACCGTTTTGTTAACCAGTCGCGAAATCACTCCCGAGGCCCTAATAGAGTTTCCAAACATCGACGTCTATGTTAACACCGCCTGTCCCCGCATATCCCTTGATACTCCAAGTAAATTTCAAAAACCCCTTTTAACAGTAAACGAATTTATGGTTCTTTGCGGCGAAATCTCATGGACCGATATGCTCAAAAAAGGATTATTCGAAAATTAGACTTAGAACTTTTTGTAGCCTCGCTACAGCCCCAACCCAATCCACAAGTTCACCTAGAGCAATATACCACTCCTGAGGACATAGTTGCCAATCTGCTCTACATAGCTGCATATACCCGAGATGATATCCTTGGTCGGTCTGTGTTAGATTTGGGTTGTGGCACTGGTCGTTTGGGTTTGGGTGCGGCGTTTTTGGGTGCGGCTGAGGTTGTGGGGGTAGATATTGATCCGGTGGCAATAAAAGTGGCTCAACGTAATACTCAAAAAACCGCGTTATCTGATTGTGTACATTGGGTTAATGGTGACATAGCTGCGGTTCAGGGTCGGTTTGATACTGTGGTACAAAATCCGCCCTTTGGAGTACAAAGGCGTTGTGCTGATCAGGCTTTTTTGATTAAGGCTCTTGAGGTTGCTCATAGAGTTTATTCGATTCACAATCATCCCCAAGTTGATGCCTCTTTACTTAGGTTGCTCAAAGCCAGCGGTGGGGTTATTCAAGTTTTACCTTCTCCTTTTCTGGTGGGGTTTATAACTAAATGTGGGGGTGGAGTGACGGCTGTTTATTCGATGCTCATGACTATCCCCAAAATGTTTACGTTTCATCAGAAATTAAAACATACTTTTGTTATTGATCTCTACATTATAGAAAAACAAACTATGTGATAGCTGGTTGGTGTTTTAATCTTTAGTTTGGTTTTGTGTGCTTGTTGTCATGGTATGCGTTTGTTGTGTTGTTTATCTGTGTTGTTTACCTGGATGGCTTTGGTAGTGTTGTTAGTGAGAAAATTTTTCTGCTTTGTTGACAATAATGTGTAAAATTCCCCTGTTAACTATGACACTTTAAAAATAAGACGCGTTTTATTTTTATATTGCGGCACTAACTCGCAACAAACATATAAACAAACAGATGCAATAGTATATGGGGCGGTTGCTGTGTCAGTGTTCTGATGGCTGTTTTGTAATAAATATGACAATTTAGAACAAAGTAATTCAAAAAGCGGCGAACTCTTGCAAAATATCCCCAACGTACAATTCATGCGTTTGTCGTGGCCCTAAACTTAGGCCTGATAGTTTATTGCTTATCAAAAGGTTTATTGCGCAGGATAGAAACTACACCTATGCACTTATTAAATTATCTATTATTTACGTAAAAGAGGAAACAGCATGACCTTAAAAGCTCCTGAACAAAAAAGCGGCCACCTTGTAATACCTGGCGAACGCCTCGGTGTTATTGAAGAATTCATTCCTGACTCGGGAACCTACGTTAAAGACGGCGTAATTTATTCAAAAATTGTAGGACGCAGCTTACTTGACTTACAAAATAGACGCGTCTCAGTTTACCCTGTTGCTAACACTGCCATGGTTCCCAAAGCAGGAACAATTCTACTTGGACAAGTTGGTAATGCCCAATCTGACAATGTTTTGGTAAAAATTTTCAAAGTTGGAAAAAAACAAATCTCAGGAACATTTGGAGGCATTCTCCATGTTAGCGATGTTTCTGATAGATATGTAGAATCTATGAGTGATGTCTGTAAACCAGGCGATATTATCCGTGCTAAAGTCATCAGCGAAAAAAACCAAATTTTTCACTTATCAACCAACGACAAAAACCTAGGCGTCCTCTATGGCTTTTGCAGCCGAGACGCTACATTGCTAAATCAAGATCGTTACGAACTCAAATGTCCCAAATGCGGCAACATTGAACGCCGTAAGATGGCTCCAGATTATGGCAAAGACCTATTATCCCGAGGGAACATAAATGAAAATTAAAGTGTTAAAAAAAGAAGAAACTGAACTTAAAATTGAAATCGAAGGCAGCAGTCATGGCATATGTAACCTGATTCAGAAACGCCTGCTCGAAGACGAGCGGGTAGACTTTGCCGGATATGATGTACCTCACCCCTTAGCTTCTAGCCCTATAATCTATTTACGTATGAAAGACAAAACTAAACCCGAAGATGCCCTAATTAATGCAGTAGAAAAAGTCCGTGAAGCTAACGATGCTTTCGGTAGAGAACTAGACCGGGTTCTCAAAATTTAACTTTTTTATGCTGTTCAGGTTTGTTTAAACGCTTACGGAAGTAATTACGTTTGTCAATTAATGTGTTGCCTTTATTCCAATAGGTCTCAAAATAGTTTTTGGCTAGCGCTATAACTGATGAGCTGTTTGTCCACAAGACAGGGGCTTCTGCAAAGTTGCCTTCTTCAAAGGATAATATTATTTCTTTTTCATCAAATATGAAAAACTGTGCTTTTGGTGGCGGATTGATGTTTGACTGCTTGGATTTGTGTTGATCATTGTATACCAAGTTAACTTCATCTTTGCGGTTGCCTGTTTTTTTGGTTATCCATCTTATTTTTATGCCTCTATCTTTGGCTTTTTTTATTGGTTCTTCTATGCTGGTTAACCAAGGTAAAACTTCTCTATTTGGTGTGAGGCAGTCAACGGTGGTTTGGGTTCTTTCAAGGGATTCTTGGATTTTATGGATGATCGATTGTTTTTCTGTGATTAATACAATTTGATCTTTTTCGTGGTATCTGGTGGTTGGGATATATTTTTCGCTGGCTTTAATGACGAATTCTTCAGCTCTACGGTTCAGTTCATAAAAATTTTCTTTCTTTTTTTCTATAAGAATGGTGGTTGCTTTTTTGGGTTCGACAGCGCAGAATCTGGTTGGTTTGGTTATTATTTTTTCAACTATGCCTAGACGTTGGAGTTCTCTTAGTACGCGGTAAATGTCTTGTCGCGCGACGCCTGATATTTTGAAGATGCTGATTGCTTTAGCAGCGGTGCCTAATTTTAGGAGTGCAAGGTAAACTCTTGTTTGGTTGATTGTTAGTCCTAGTTCGGAAAGTACTCTGCTTTCGTCGCTTTCGCTAAATACTTCCATGTTGAACTAAGTATGCGTTTTTCCTTTTAACTTTGAGGTTTTTTGTTAGATATATTATTTGTTGAGGTGGTTAAAAATCGATTTGTATTTTGACGAATTGAGTGGTTAATTGCATTTTTTTGTCTGTATTTTTATTATTTTTATGGAAGTCTGCCGGTGCTAACTTCTGGCAACTCACTGCCTGATAGTGATTGCATGCTCAGTTTGCGTAAAATCTCCGATAAAATTGATAATGCAGACTGCGCAAAAAATCAAAAAACAATGGCACTAAACGTTGCAGATAGCGCATATCGCCTCATTTATTGCTGTATGTAGTGGTCTTGGTGAATTTTATCGGAGTTTTTGCGCAGTCTGAATGTCCTAATTTAGGTTTGATGACACTTGACAATAAAAAACCTGTCAAGACCACAAATGACAAGTCAACCCCTCAAACCGCCCCAAAGAAAAACCATGCTTAAAATCTGAATTTTGCAGATTTTTAGCGTACACAAAAGCGGCGTCAAAATTTCTTAAAATTTTTGTAAAAACAACATGTTATAGCAGACTAGTATAAATTTTACGTTGCATTATAACATTTATTATGACATACAGTAGAGATTTCCGAGAAGCAGCACTAGCCTACAAACAAAAAGGCCACACCATAAAACAAACCTGCGAAACCTTCAACATAACAAACAAAACCTACCACAACTGGCTAACCCAAAAACAAAAAACAGGCAACCTAACACCCAAAAAACACGGTCCCCGCAAAAGAAAAATCGACCCCCAAAAACTAAAAACCTACACAGAACAACACCCCGACGCCTACCTCAAAGAAATCGCCCAACACTTCAACTGCAAACCCTCCTCAGCCTACAACGCCCTAGTCAAGCACAAATTAACCCGTAAAAAAAAGCATTCACCTACAGTGAAAAATCCCCCGAAAAACGACAAATCTACATAGAACTTCTAAACAAGATTCCGGAAGCAAACCGCGCCTACATTGACGAATGCGGCATAAAAAAAGACCCGGGTACGCGAATACGGGTATGCGCCGCGAGGAAAACGAGTCGAAGACACTAGCGGGGACGAAAATTTCACCGCCTAAATGTTATAGGGGGGTTATTTAGTGGGCGGGTGGTGGTGTCTATGTGTTATGAGTATTCAACTACGGGGTGGTTTTTGGGTGGTGGTTTGTGACTCAGTTTTTGTCTTGGGTGCGTGGGGGTTGGTTGTGTTTTTGGATAATGCGC
>JAISPR010000156.1 GCA_031274765.1 Nitrososphaerota archaeon
GAGAGTATTGTAAAAAGGATTATAAGATGATTTAGCCTTTTGTATTTGCGATGGTTATGAAATGCCCAAAGTGTGAAAGCCAGCACTATGTAAAAGCAGGCTTTAATCACAACAGACAACGCTACAAATGCAAAGACTGCAAATACCAATTCACCCAAACCACAGACAAAAACACCACCAAACGAGCCTTCGCCCTCTACCTATACGTAGTTGGATTATCCATGAACGCCATTGGACGCATGCTCAAAGTCGAACCCTCCACCATTCTATATTGGGTAAAGAATTTTGCCCTAAAAACCTATGAAAAACCCACCCCACAAGGCGAAGTTTTGATTGAGCTTGATGAAATGTGGCACTTTTTACGATCAAAAAAAACAAGGTCTGGGTCTGGAAGGCATATTGTCGAACTACCGGCGAGCTTGTGGATTGGGAATGCGGAAATAGAAGTGCTCAAACGCTAAAGAAAATGCTTGATCGGCTGCAACAGTTAAATGTTGGGGTTTTCTTTGCGGATAATTGGGAGGCTTATGCTGAACTTATTCCGTCTGAGCTGCTGGTTCAAACTAAAGCTGAGACGCATGGGGTGGAGCGCAATAATTTTCGTCAGAGGCATTGGTGTGGGCGGTTTCGTCGGAAAACCTGCATAGTTTCGCGTAGTTTGCGTATGATTGATTTAACGGTCTTTCTGTTTGCCCGTTTTCATGTCAACGGCTCTCGAGAGGAAATCTGGAACCTTGCACATAATCCCTTTTGAAATACTCTCCTTTAAACTTCCTATGTTCTCCCTTAGTGTTCCATATAACATTATACCGCAACAAAACTTATTGACTCCACCCACCTGATTTGACGAATAACCATTATTTTGATACTTTGCCGCTTGTGGATATCAAACCAAAAACAACAAACAACTGTTATTTTGTTTAGGTTTCAGTCTTTGGGGGAGATGAGTTTGGTGCGTTTGGGTGGGTAGGTGGTAGGTGTTGTTGGGGGTGAAGGGGTTGTTTTGGGTATGGTTTTTTAGTGTTTGTATTTGTATTTTTGGTTTGTTTTTGGGTCGGTGTAGGGGGTTGGGTGTTTGCGTAGGTGTGGTTGTGGGTGGTGTGGGGTTTTGTGGTGTTTGGGTTTTGAGTTTGTGTGTCTTGTTGTGGTTGTTTTTTGTTTTTGTTGTCTTAAGCTTTCTTAATATATTTTACTCAATACACTTTTTGGTTGACTGGTTGTTTTTTTGGCTGGTTTTGTTGTTTTGTTTGTTTGTTTTTGATTGTGGAGTGGTTTGTTTTTTGGTGATTTAAAGCGGTTTTTCAGTAGAAAAAAATGAAAAACTCAAGTAACAATAAAATGGCTTCTAAGAGCTAATTCGTTTTCAACAAATGAGTCAACTTTTGTTTGTGTATCAACTTTTCTGTTTAGGCGACCTCTGAAAACCCATATTTTCCCAAAAATCGTCTGCTAAAAACCGTGCAACAATTTGCTTGGTTTTCTGAAATAGAGTTTTCGGAGGTTGCCTTTAGTATTGCTTGAAGTGCTGTTTCTGGATCATTAAACCAAGGTATTTGGTGAATCTTGCAACACCGTTTACGCATGCGATTACTGCTCCTTCACTACCCATACGACTTTATCCTGCCATGGCGGTGTGGATTTGTTTTATTGAAAAAATTGTTTTGTCCATTCGCGTGTGAATTTTCGCAATGTGTTTTTTGTTCACCTGTTTTTGTCCGAGAAGCTATAAACAGTATGTAACCGCACACTATTCATAGTTTCTCGGACGTTACCGTCCGAGTAACTCTGAGTTTTCATCCTGTGAAGTCAATTTAATGCCTTCTCATCATCCGGCAACCAGATAAACACATGCAGTAATAAAAGCCTTTAACAGGAGGTATTGTGGATTTTAGGAACTTAGACTGCACAAAAAGTCAAAAAACAATAACACTAAACACTACAAACAGCGCATACCCTCATCTATTGCTATATGCAGTGACCTTGGTGAATTTTATGAATTTTGCGCATTCTGAACTTTTTATTTTTGTTTCAATAAGTTTAATACAGGAATTAATTTTATGGATTTTGTTGGAAGTAAAACTGAAAAGAAGCTCTTAAGTGCGTTTGCAGGTGAAGCTCAAGCACGAAACTGATATACTTTTTTGCAAGTGTAACCAAAGAGGAAAACTATGAACAAATAGCAGCCATCTTTGAGGAGACTGCGAAAACGAGAAGAGCATACGCTATTCTTTAAGCAGCTAAAAGGTGGCGTGGAAGACGGCCTAAAAATAGGGGTTTTCGTGTTTTTGGCGGAAACGGACAGAAAAAAACAGGTTTTTCCTTGTTTTTCAAGGATTTTGTTAGTTTTCGGACATTCAGGTGGTGAAAATTATTGCATCATACCCGGCAGGTGTTATCGCATCAACACCAGATAATCTCATGGCAACTGCTGAGGGAAAAAATCTCGAGTGGACACACTCCACCCCAGCTTTGCAAATACGGCTATACAAGAAGGCTTTGGAGATATACTGAGACATTACGGTGGTTACACAGACAAAATCAGCTCATGCACATCATATCACAAACTCTTGAAAAATATTCAGACAGACAGAGTCTTCAAAAAAGATGGCATTAAGTGGAAATGTAAAAACTATGGCAGGAACATAACATGTTCAGAGGTTCCCGATAAGTGTCCCACATGCACTCATTCTCGAGGATACTTTGAAGTCTGGATAAAAAATTACGGACTAACCTCTTTTTATTATGCTTTCCGCTATTTAGGTGGATACACTCAACATTCCTTCCAAACCTGTATGTTCGCCATTATGCCATACAACCCACCATAACGTAACAAAACTTGTTGACTCTACCCGCCTGATTTGACGAAGAACCAAAAAAGACCCCAAAAGGGATTTAATCGATGGTTAATTTTTTGGTTTCTTTAGGTATTTTTTTTGGCAAAGAAATTTCTAAAATGCCCTGAGATAGATTAGCACTTGCATCATCAGAACGTATCGGTTCGGGCAAATGAATTTTTCGACAAAACGTTTGAGCTGAGCGCTCGTGGCGAACATAGGTTTTGTTTTTCTGATCCTCAACATGTGTCTTTTTAGCATTTATCATAACAGAATCCTCAGTTAGATCTATTTGGATATCTTCTTTTTTAAAACCCGGCAACTCTGCAGTTAAACGATAATTTTTTCCCTGATCTTCTAAATCCACAAATGGAACCCCCAGACCAGTAAACGGCGCTATGGATGCCCGAGCCTTTGAACTTACGTCCCGGCCGACCCTTGAGGATATGCCCCAAAAATCTTCAAAATCCCTTTGAAACTGATTTAGCATTCGATTAAAATCGCGATGGATATCTCTTGCAGTGGAGGGCGCGATATCATCATCTGCACTTTGGAGTTCATCGGCAGATTTTTCTTTACCACCATAATAAAATATTTCTTTTTTATCATCAGACAACATAAATCACCTAATAATCCAGCTTATTTTTTGTTAATTAACATATGTGGGTGTATCACGCTAGCAATTTTTTGGTACAGATTCGATAAGTACTAAAAAAGAATAAACCGTTCCGCCCTGCCAGAATAAAAGAACCGTTGTTGGCAGTTAAACAGTTTAGTGAAATAATCCATCACGCAGGGCAAAACAAACAACATACACACATAACTAAACACAAGTTTTACATAAAACAAGGTTGAAAAAAGATGTGAAGAAAATAATGTAACGATGAAAAAAATAATACCGAAGATTAGTCATAACTGAGCAGTTTTGCGCAGTCGGGCATAATATTTGTTTCAGTGCATGCTTTGCATCGCGTCGGTAGTCCAACTATTGTTCAAAGACCGGAAATAAATTTTTTCCTACGGGGAGTCCGAGGAGGACGCCGATCTACTGGGAGAAGGGTGAGACATCGCAGATTTTGTTGCTGTGAACCACGCAAAAAAAGAGGCTGAGCTTCGTGTTGAACTAAGCAATTTCTTTGGAGATATAATTCTTGGTTTCTTCCACGCATAGGACACCACTGGAGTCATATTAGAATTAGCGTTTGAAGGCTATAATCTGATGTGACTGGGGTGTGACAGCCACAAACAGCATGTAACAAAAATTCTCTGAGTCATAAGTTAACGTTTGCTTTGTATTATCGACAAGCAGATAGAGTAGGGAAGAAGTGCTCAACTCAATTGGGTAAGATTCAAGTTTTTAAGGATTGAGCCTACATGATTTTAGTGGGAGACTGTCTAAAAACTAGAATTTTTTGTGTTTTTGGTGTAAACGGACGGAGAAAACCAGTTCTTTTTTTGTTTTTCTGGGATTTTTGTTAGTTTTCGGACAGTCTGGGGAGTATTCACTTTTAGGATGGTTATTAAAGATGATAACACTGGGACACCCTCGAGTGGGCGCTTGGAGAGAGAATTAAAACCCCTCGATTATGCCCTTTGTAGATGTGGAGAACAGCCAAGAAACCTTTTGTGATAGAGCTCATTTTAGGAGTCATTTGATGGAACAGAAGCCAGGGGTAATGTTGCATTTGAGCAGTTAGCGAAACCTATAGACTTACATTCGGCAGTTTGACCTAAAACAGCCAAAAATTAAATCATGCTCAAAAAATATTCGAAAAAATAAGAAAACCATTGTAAAAATAACCAAAAACACGCAACAACCCGCAATAGA
>JAISPR010000118.1 GCA_031274765.1 Nitrososphaerota archaeon
GGGGGGGGGGTTTGGGGGGTGGGTTGGGGGGGTTGGTATTTGGGGTTGGCATTTGGGGTTGGGATTTTCTATGTATAATTTTTTACGTGAAATCAGGAAGTTTGGGTATTATAATTATAACGATTGTTAAATTTTTTAAATCAATCATTAGTTTTATATAATATATAAATATTGAAAAATAATTCAACTTATATTTTTAAAAACATCCATGTTTTACACATGTAACATAATAAGCATTACACAAATAAGCTCCATACGGTATGTGCAAAAATTCAGAGTTTAGAATATAACACAAGTTAACCTATCTACTGTAAAACACAAAAAAGGAAGGAAATTATTGTTGCTACTGTTTTAACTGGTTGCGAATTAGTTATTGACGTTTTTTATTCATCAAGATAATAATGGCTCCGACTATGGCAATAGCGACGATGATGGCTGTAGTTGATATAGCAAAATATGTTTCTGTAGGGGGTAGCTGTATGGTGGGTTGAGGCGTTGAAGTGGCCATAACAGGGTCAACTGCAAAAGCGGTTAATGCATGTGAAGGGTAATAAGATTCAGAGCCTTCAAATATTGCATAAACAGTGTAGTGGCCTTCGATATCAGGAGTCCAGTTAAGACTGAAAAAACCGTCGGTTGTGGTGACAGTGCCAATGGGGCGGTAATTGTTATTTGAGTCAGTTACAAATAAGTTAACAGCAACGCCTGCAATGTCTTTGGGTTTGGGTTTTTGCATGTATACATACTCCATCCATTCGCCTTGGTTTACATCAGAAACAACAGGAACGCCGTGGGGAAATCTTGCCGCTTGCTCGTTTTGTTGGGTACCCGATGCAATATCAGTGACTGTGCCTTTGATCATAACACTACTACCACTGGAAATGACATCCGTGGTTATATCAACAGTCATAGCACTAGGGCCTTTACCATAAGTGTAGATCTGTCCATCATAGGGATTGTATGCTGTGAGGTAACCGTCAGCAATGGGGGCACAAGTTCCACTCATCATATTGCCCCATCCAAAAGTGCTCCAAAGTTCTGTGCCATCAGTAGCGTTTATACACCGGAGACGTGAGCCTTTATACATTGGATTATTAGGCGAGTGGTCATTATTGACTATGTATATTTTGCCGTCTGCAACTGCTTCAACAAATTGGGGATAATACCCATAGGGAGCTTCAAATCCTGCATTTGTACTGTTGCCAGGCCCACCACTGCCAAAAGTCCAAGATAGTTTGCCCGTGGTGACATTGTAGCAGTAAAGCAAGCCGCTAAAGCCGCATGTATAGAGGTTACCGTATTGACAGAAAGGCGTGTACCAGATCATATAATTCCAGTCCACAGAAGACGAATCTGGAGGGTATGAAGGTCCCCAGAGAAATTGGCCATTAGTTAAGCTGTAGCCGTAGTTAGCAAAAGATTCTTTATCTGAGAAGACAAACACGTCATTATCGGGATCCCAAGCTGAGAGGAAACGGGTGTTGTTACCGGGAGCTTGTTGATAAGATTGAGCCCAAAGAGTTTGACCGCGTCTATCGGAGTTTAAGTTGATAGCAGTGATATTGGCAGGGCTTGAAGTTACGGTTGCGCCTGAGTCGCCGACGTGTCCGCCAAAGGTTCCTTGTACGCAAAGCAACATACCGTCTACAGTGATCAGGGGAACTGCACCGCGTCCAGCAGTTCCGATGCTCCAACCCGTTCCTTTGAGATTGACCGATACATTCCAGTCGTAGCATGTAGGGCGGCTTGCGTCTGCGGTGCCGCTGTACCAGTTGCCTACACCGTTACCGGATATAGTGCCGAAAACTTTGGAACTGTTCCACTGTGCTATATACCAGTTGGGGTTGTTTGTTGTGCCGTAATTTGTGAGGACATATTTGAGGTATTCACCTGAGGGGCCTGCAACGTTGGTACCGCCAGGGACATTAGTGACATACATAGAGGTAAGGTATCCGGTACGGGGGTCGTAACCGCGCCAAACAGTGCCTTGTCCGGAAACCGTTGTAGTGGCGATGAGTAAGCCGTTGGGTAGAACGCCGTGTTGATTAGGGCCATCGGATGAGTAGAGGTAGCCAAAAGAGGGTACTAAAGAAGTTCCTGTTGCTGACGCATTTATGCGCCAGAGTTCTTCACCGGTGCGTAGATCGACTGCGAGATAATCGCCACCAGCGCCACTGTTGCCTAGGGGTTCTTGGTAGAATAGAGTGCCGTGCATAATGATGGGATTGCCAAATCGGGGATTATATGATAGCCCTTGGTAGTAGCCTTCGCCTATAATTCCTGTGTTGGTGCCGCCCACAATTCCGCCGTATTGTAGAGGTTTAGTCCACATGATATGGGCACTCTCAGGAGCGGTTCCGTCGGGTTGTTGACCACCAATAAAGGCTACACTTGCACCGGTGATGTAGGGTGCACTCAGCCAGTTAGAGGCAATAGAATACCAATAGGTATTTTGCTCTTCTATTGGTCTGGTCCAGTACTCTGTTGGTAAGGGATAGCTGTTTAGGCCTTCGGGGATGGGTTCTTCGGTTACTGTTAGTGTTCGGGTTCGGTTGCTTGCCGTGAATATATCACCTTGGTAAGTGCCGCTCCAAGTATAGGTTTGCTGAGGATAATTAAAGAAGAACGTATAGTTGCCCGCCTGTTTAGGTGTATACCTTAAGAATTGTACCCCTGTAGCGTCATCAATTACGGGCCAGTTTTGTGTCTCAGTGGTTCCATCAGGAGCCGTTATGGTTAAACTGTAATCATGTCGGCGAATATCGTTGGTTAGTGTCGCGCCCGGAAGCGCAACGTCCACCCACATACATACACTAACCGTTTGGCCCACACCTACAGGGTTAGGGGCAACGCTTAGATAAGCATATGAGGTGATAATCCAAGTTGACTGATCAGATGCTGCATTATGAGCAATGGTTGTTGTTAATATTGAGGTTCCGATCGATATTGTTAAAAGTAGAGACAAGAGTATAGCTATAGTTTTTTTATGATTCATTTTCTTTTTTCTCCTAAAGAAACAGGGCTATATGCCTTGTTTCAAAATTTAAAAAGTAAACGGGAGATATTTAAAATTTTGGTTGTATTTGGCTTTGGGGTAATATTGTTTGCGCTAAAGTTTGATCATGTTTCTAACTAGTTTATAAGTAACATCTCATATGCTATATTCATAATAACGACAATTATGATGAAGGTAACAATAAAATGTAGGAATTAATAGTTAACCAATTATAAGACACACCTGTTTTTTAGATACCCTTTTATTTTTTGTTGTTTGTGATTTTAATCATGCTTTTTTAGTTGTTGTGGTCATAGCAAGTTTTGGATAATCAAATAATGAATAATACGATAAGTCAAAAAGGTAAAATAATTTTCGGAAAAGACAAGGCGGTTACGTGAAAAAAAATTGGTTGGGTGATGTCGGATGTATTGTATAGAATGCGTATGTTGAGGTGAGTGGGCGGAAGTATTTGTGTGCTTTGCCCAAAAGAACCGAAGATCTTCAAAAGTTCTTTCTGATCTACTTAAAATTCTATAGAGCAACTTTGAAAGGTTACGGCTTCTAATTAAAAAACTGGTTTTTTGTTAAATCAGGTGAGTGAAATCAATAAGTTTCGTTGCGGTATAATGGTTGTATGAATCCTGGATTCCCGTTAACTCATAACTATGTTGGAGGGTCAACCCCCAAAGCACCATAGAGAACCCTTTGCCTCTCAGACACCTCCCCCAACTCACACAAACAACCCCCCCCCCAGACTGTCCGAAAACTAACACAAATCCCAGAAAAACAAGAAAAAAACTGTTTTTCTCTGTCCGTTTCCGCCAAAAACACGAAAAATTCTAGTTTTTAGACAATCTCCCCCAGAACCTCTACCCCCAACCGAACTATACTTTGCAACATTCACCCTGGATTCCCGATATACCTGACTATGTTTTATATGTCAATATGCATTCACTAAAAGATGAGATTTACAAAAATAATTATTGTAAATTTTATTAAATATATTTTTAAATGATTGACGATTAAACACACAGTTATGGCAACCTCCGGAAACCCATATTTTACCCCTAAACATGGCGTATAACAGTGTTTCAAACCACATTTAGAAGGTTTTCGGAGGTTGCCTTATGTGTCACGCCACATAACTATAAAATTTCATACTTGTTTTTTATGAATCAAAAACTAAACTTACACGCATTTAAAATAGAAAAAATAACATAACATAACAACATATGTGCAAAATAATCTTGATTACTGAGCCCAACACATAGGCAGGTGTTTCGGGAATGCAGATTCACAGCAGCAATTATCAGTGCAATCGCAATAGTCGACGCCATCATAATCTTAGTGCTAAAAAAAACGGCCCTAAACAAGCCCCCTCTTTTTTGTTCCGCACCAAATAAATTAAGACAAAGCTCATTGAAGAACATACTGACCTTGCAGTTCAAAATCAAATATAACCGCCAAACACATAAAAATGCCTACGGTCTAAAACCCAAGATATACTATTACTCTGTTTTGTAACTCATACCCTGTGTTCACGTCACTTATTTTACGAGCCACTGAGACATTCCAGCACCATACGTTTCATCAGGCCGTTTAATAAAACCAAATTTTTCATAAAACCCCTCCTTATCCTTAGCAGCCATAAGCAAAACAAGTATCTGCTCACCTTCAACCAAACTATTTTTTAAATAGCTCAACACTTTTCCCATAAGCTCTCTGCCGATACCTTGCCTCTGATATTGGGGTAACACAATAACATCAACCAATACTGCAATATATGAACCATCAAAAATAAGCCGTACCATACCAACTGTTTCATCATCAATCTTTGCTACAACAAGATAAGCCTGATTTTTCAATGCCCGTTCCATTTGACGCAAAGAAAGCACTTTAAATCCAACCGCCTTTCTCAACTTTTCGTAATCTCTAACAGAGAGGACATTTGTGTACTCTATGGGTTTCAAAATATTTTTTCACTTCACGATCTTTGCTAAAATTGGCATACTGCCTATTAACTTTTCACGCATAGAAAATATTTGGGTCCTGTGCAGTCTGATTTGCAGGCATCCATCTGCGGGCAGCTTCAATGATTGTCAGCAGTTATACCCTGCAAGTCATCATTTGACTTTTCTTATTTTTCGGTAGTGTGCCAATATACGATACTTTTTATGATTTTGTTATTTTCTGTGTTATCCATATGGTCAAGATGTTTTTCCTGTAAAAAAACTTGAAAAACTTACCAACTATCTATGGATCTAAACACGAATTTTTCTACTTTGAATTAGGTATTCTAAATTGGTACACTACCTTAAATGTGGTAATTAAGAGAAAAACTTTGGTAACCAGTGTTTCGGTGTTGTTGTAATTTGTCGTGTTGTTTGTTTGTGTTCGGTTGAAGCCTACTATAATTGCTATTACCACGCTGATAGCGATTACTATTACCATTGCAGTGATTATGTCTGACATGCTAAAATTGCCGAATCTATGTTCCTTCGTGGATTGAGTGGGGTTAGCCGTTTGAGGGTTTGGGTTGTCAGATGGTGCTGTTGTAGGCGGTGTGTCTGTTGTTGATGGTGGTGTTGGTTGCACTGGGATAATAACGGCGCTTGGAATTGGTGGAGCGCTAGTGGTGGCTTCTTCAAATAGAAATGGCTTGAATGTTACTTCGCCAAGGTAATCAAATTGGTAATAGTCTGAGATGCTACCGC
Source organism: Nitrososphaerota archaeon (assembly GCA_031274765.1). GTDB lineage: Archaea > Thermoproteota > Bathyarchaeia > Bathyarchaeales > Bathycorpusculaceae > Bathycorpusculum. Next base: position 5,713 of record JAISPR010000118.1, read on the forward strand.
GAATTTGTGTTTCGTCATTTGTTCCCCACCAGTTGTAACTGGCGTCTACGTTTGTGTAGTTTTCGGTTAAATGTATGCTTTCATTGAGGCTGTTTATGATGT
>JAISPR010000012.1 GCA_031274765.1 Nitrososphaerota archaeon
ATCACCTAACGCCCTATTATCAGAAATCATACCGCCCGACATCTTAAAAACACACTCATTTGCCACGCCACCACCAAACAGAATAGAAGAACCAAACCGATTGCCAGAAATTTCACCACCAACTAAACTAAAATTTCCACCATTACGCACACCACCCCCAATGTTGTGAGAAATTTTACCCCTAAACATACTAAAATTACCCCTATTGTATACTCCACCCCCCTCAGTGTTACCTAAAAGTTCACCACCAAACATAGTAAAATTGCCTTCGTTAGATACCCCACTACCAAAAGGAGCAATGTTATTAGCAATTAAGCCGCCCGACATATTAAACACTCCACTATTATACACCCCCCCACAACCCAACCCACTATAATAACTAGGCCTAAGACTATTGCTTGAAATTTCACCACCCGACATAGTAAAAACACCTACATTATACACGCCCCCACCACCCGGATGGGAATTACTGTTGTGACCAACAGCGTGACTATTTCTAGAAATTTTACCGCCCAATAGGCTAAAATTACCCCTGTTCCACACACCACTTTCACCATTACTTGAAATTTCACCACCAAGCATGCTAAGAGTACCCCCAGAATTAACCAAGACTCCCGTAGTATCGGGTGTATCATCAACATGAGTTATGATAATGCCGTTAAGCAATAGCACGCCAGACAGCTCAACAATAATAGTGCTCTGTTCAGGGGCACCAATTAATTTGTAAATTTTTGTTGCACTATTGCTTGTTAGAGTAATGTTTTTGTTAGCAGAAATAGCAAGTGGAGAACTTAGGGTAATGTCGTTGCCAAGAGCAATAACTGTAGACCCCATAGCAGTATTAATAGCATTTCTAAACTCAACCTCATTATTAACCACGCTATCACAAGCGTCAAACGTAAAATGAGAAGTATTATTAAACACCAAAAATAGACAAAAAGAAACAACGACTATCATAACTAAGAAAAAAACCAAAAACAAACCCTTGCGGCTATGAATACCAGGTAAACCAAACTTGGATGTAGCAGTCATACCCATCAAATCAACCTACACTATATCCACTCACATCCGGTCCATAAAATTTTTGCACAACCCAATTAAAAACCCCAAGTATTCACCATCAACAGCCTATAAACCCAGCCTTCCTTTGCGCAAACAATAGATAAAGCAAAACAAGAAACCTCCAAGCCTGTAACTTACCTCAAGCTTATGCGACTACTACCTCAAAAACATAACACAAAAAAGCCCACACAAATAGTATTGCCCAAACCCATCTGTTCATGCGTTTGTCGTGCTGCAAACCCCACTAATTACCTGTCCTATCCAAGAATCAGAGGGTTTGTAAAACGCGTTTTCTGTACCATACAAAGAATAAGCAGGGTTGATTGCAACCAGCATATGCAAGCGAGCCATAAAAATAGGCCTTTCACTATTTTAGGTGGGTACACTCACTTGCCCTTCTTTAAACTTCCTATGTTCCCCTTATGTTCCATACAACATTATACCGCAACAAAACTTATTGACCCCACCCACCTGATTTGACGAATAACCCAAAAATAGAGCAGAAAAGCAAAAAACAGCCGACAAATTTTTGACAGAACACATAACGGGCACCAACAAAGTAGTGCAAGGTATGTGGGGATTAAAAAGGGATTGCCCGATTATATAAATTCGCTAACCAAAAGAAACTTACAAGAGGCTTAACTATTGCAGAGTACTAAATAACCCACCGCCAAATAGCAACGCACTCTGTGCACAAAATGAGGCGCAGGGCTTATTTATAGCGACTGGGGCTCAAACTGACTGTTGTAGAGTTCTGCATAGAATCCCCCTTTGACGAGAAGTTCATCATGGTTTCCACTCTCAACGATATTACCGTCTTTCATGACAAGAATCAAATCAGCATTGCGGATAGTAGAAAGTCGGTGAGCAATAACAAAGGATGTTCGTCCATGGGTTAATTTATCCATTGCCGCCTGTACAATTCGCTCAGTGCGAGTATCCACCGAACTGGTAGCCTCATCTAGTATCAATAGCGGGGCGTTTTGAATCATAGCTCGAGAGATAGTGAGGAGTTGTTTTTGACCTGCAGACAAGTTGGCTTTGTCATTTAACACGGTGTCATAACCATTGGGTAATGTTTTTATAAACTGATGAATACCCACGGCCTTGCAAACAGCGACAACTTGTTCATCGGTAACGTTTTGTTTGCTGTAGATAATGTTTTCTTTTATGGTGCCCTCAAAGAGCCAAGTGTCTTGGAGAACCATGCAGAATTGGGTATGTACATTTTCTCGGGTGACTTGATTGGTGGGTATGCCGTCTAAGCAAATTTCTCCACTGTCAAGTTCGTAGAAGCGCATTAGCAGGTTAACCATTGTTGTTTTTCCGGCTCCAGTGGGACCGACGATGGCAATTTTTTGCCCGGCTTTTATTTTTGCAGAAAAGTCGTTGATGACTGGTTTGTCTTTTTCGTAGCCGAAATGTACGTTTTTGAATTCAACATCCCCTTTGATGTTTTCTAATTTTTTGAGTTTTTGACTTTCATCAGCTAATTCTTCTTCAGCTAAAAATTCAAAAACCCGTTCACTTGCGGCGGCGGTTCTTTGGAGTTGCTGCATAGACTGCGCTACTTGGGTTAGGGGTTGGGTAAATAATCGGATGTATATCATAAATGCGACGATGACACCAAAGCCAATTGTTCCATTCATAGCCAATACTGCACCAACGACACATACAGCTACATATCCAAAGTTTCCAATGAAAATCATCAGAGGCATCATTAAGCTAGACATGAATTGGGATTTCCAGCCGCTTTCGTAGAGGGAATTATTGAAATGTTCAAAGGTTTTTTTTGCATCCTTGCCACCGTTATAAACTTTGACAACGTTGTGGCCGGAGTAAACTTCTTCAATGTGACCATTTATGCTTCCAAGGCCTTGTTGTTGTGCGACAAAGTGTTTTTGGGATTTTGACATAATGAGCATCATTAACAGAAAACCGATAACTGAGGCGCCTATTGCTGTTAATGCCATGAGCCAGTTTGTGATAAACATCATTATCATCGAGCCCACAAACAGGGCTAAGGCCCGCACTAAGGTGTCAAGGCTTTGGTTAAGTGTTTGTCCGATGGTGTCAACATCGTTAGTTACACGACTGATTATATCGCCATAGCTTGTTTTGTCGAAATATTTGAAGGGGAGTTTGTTGATTTTTTGTGAAATGTCAGTACGCATATTTTTAGATATTTTTGCAGTTATGGTGGCCATGATGTAATTTTCTATAAAGCTAAAAATGGTGGAACTTGCATAGAAGAAAACAAGCAATATGCCAAGGCTAAACACTGCATTTAGGTCAATTGCACCAAATACCGGGGTACCATTTATCAGTGCAGGAAGGCCTTTCATGATTTCATTGGTCATGTCTTTTATTTTATCAGGACCAATAATTATAAACACGGCACTTAGAGCGGCAAGAATAAGCGCAGTTATAATAATAGGCATATAATTTTTGCAATACCGCAACAATTTACCCCAGGTCTTTTTGAAGTCTTTAGCTTTCTCGGTAGAACCCATACCAGGCGGCCCATTAAAACCGCCAAGTGGCCCACCTCTTGGGGCACGTTTGTCATTTTTACTCATGGTTCAATTCCTCCTCGCTTAACTGGGACATTGCAATTTCTCTATACACCGCACAGTCACAGAGCAATTCTTTATGCGTTCCTTTTCCAACAATTTTGCCCTCATCAAGCACTATAATTTGATCAGCATCCATAATGGTACCAATTCTTTGTGCAACAATTAGAGTCGTTATTCCAGCAGTTTCTTGTTTCAATTTATTACGCAAAGTTCTATCGGTTTTATAATCCAGTGCTGAGAACGAATCATCAAAAATATAAATTTCAGGTTTACGATAAACAGCACGCGCAATAGCAAGCCGCTGTTTCTGACCCCCAGACACGTTTGTCCCCCCTTGGGAGATAGATGCCTGGTAATTGTTTTCCATTTTTTCAACAAAATCGACCCCCTGTGCAATCTGAACGGCTTTTTTAACCTCATCAAGACCAAAGGTATCACCACCGTTATCGCCATAGGCAACATTAGATTCTACAGTTCCTTTAAATAACACGGCTTTCTGGGGCACATAACCGATTTTGTTGTAGAGAGCTTCTAGTTTATAATCTTTCACATTCACCCCATCAACTAGCACCTCACCCTCGGTTACATCAAAAAATCGTGGAATAAGGTTGATTAAAGTTGATTTACCGCTCCCCGTGGAGCCTATAAAAGCAACAGTTTCACCTTGTTTTGCAGTAAAACTCACATCTTCAAGAACACACCCTGCCGCGTCAGGATACTTAAAGCTGACGTGATTAAAACTAATCACCCCGGTAAATCCGGGTTTTCCAGAGGTTTCTTTGCCGTCAATAATGCTTGGTTTAGTATCAAGAACTTCATTGATACGTTTTATAGAAACGCTAGCACGGGGCAATATTATAAATATTATCACCAGGAGCATAAAAGCCATAATTACTTGCATAGCATATTGAGAAAAAACAACCATATTAGAAAACACAATTAATTTATCCGTCGCCTGAGCGGCATCAATTAAATAGGCACCTATCCAATAAATTGCAAGTGAGAGCCCATTTAACATAGCCATTAAAACAGGCATCATTACTGCTAGAGCCCGGTTTGTAAAGAGTTGTGTACCGGTAAGATCTTGGTTTGCCGCTTCAAATTTGGCTTCCTGATAATCTTCAGCATTATAAGCGCGAACAACACGTAATCCGGTGAGGTTTTCTCGTGTGACACGAGTTACATCATCGGTGAGTATTTGCATCCGTTTGAATTTTGGTATAACAAATACCATAAGCAAGGCAACCATGGCTAACACAACTGCAACCGCCACACCTGTAGCTATGGACCATTCAAACCCTTTGCCAGAAATTTTAATTACCGCCCAGACAGCCATGATGGGAGCTTTAATGGCTAATTGTAGAGCAACTACTACAAATAGTTGAATTTGTGTGATGTCGTTTGTAGAACGCGTAATTAGACTTGAAGTTGAAAACCGGTTAATTTCTTCCATTGAAAAAGATTCTACCTTATTGAATAGTAAACTGCGCAAGCGTTGGGAAAAAGAGGCTCCGATACGTGATGCAAAGTAGCCAACAATAATTGCAGCCCCAAGACTGCCCAGTGCGCACAGAACCATATAACCCCCCGCGATCCAGATTTCACTCATTGCACTTCCAGGGGTTTGAACTAGTGTGGTAATTTCAGCCATGTAATCAGGCAGTTTAAGATCAAGCCAGACCTGTGAGACGATAAACACTAAAATAATGCCTATCAGTAACCATTCAGTTGACTTTAGATATTTTAAGATCTTAAGCATAGTAACCCTTCCGTATACATATTAGTCCTTTAGTAACAAGCTACTGTACGTGTAATTTTTGCACGTTATTGTGAAATTTAGCTCCATACACTAGGGCTATACAGTTTTAACCGGCAAGCTTGGGCGGTACACCTATAAAAATGTTCGTTTTATAACAGAACATTTCAGCGTTGCACATACCAACTCAAATATTTTAAAACCCCGTGCACAAAAATAAAGGGAACACCCCATAAATATTTCCATACATCACCAAAATTATTTGTAAGGGTTGGACAGAGGCATTTTGACAACTCCAGATTTCAAACTACATAAAAAGTTAAAAACAAAATGTCAAATGTCACAAACAGACATCTTTTCATTTGTTATTATATGTTGAAGTTGATAAATTTTATTGGAATTTATACAATCCAAATTGTTATATAAAAAATAGTTTAAGCATAACAAAAAACTACCTTGCTGAGCAGTAACAATTTCTCAGTCCAAGCTTTTGTTTGCGGGTGTTTATGGCGGCAACAACTGTTTCAACATCTTGTTTGGTCATGCTTTGAGACCAACATCTACATGCGTAAAAGTACAGCATGTGAACAGAGTATTTGGTTACACGGGTATAGATAGCCTAAAACGCTAGGTGATCGATAAAGCGAGGGCAGTTTCACCGTTTTGCAGGGGTTTGATGTTGCGGCGGTGTCTTATGAGGCGTTGGTCGTAGTCATGGATGGGCTCATTTGTTTTCATGTTCTTAGTATTGTGTGGAATTTTTAAAACTTGAGGAAGGGAACCGGAAACAGAAGGATAGTGCTCCGGCCGGGATTCGGACCCGGGTCGCCGACTCGAAAGGCCGGCATACTTGACCGGACTATACTACCGGAGCGCATCTGCTGGAAAGCACAAGCAGAATATAAATTCCAATGAATAAACCTTACCCTTCAAGAGTGTATCTTTTTGTCACCATGTTTACTTGGGCGGTCTTTTTTGGGGGTAAATAGGAAACCAGTTATCTGCTCAACGAGTTTAGTTTGAGTATCCAGTTTCTTTTCAAGATCTTCAACACGTTTTTGGAAGTCATTGGAAATTATTTTACCCTCGATACGATTAGAACTACGAAACATTAGCAACATTTTAAAAACTTCATTAATCGCTTTTTTTTGGTCACTCTCTGAAACAGATTTAATACCCGCAATAATAGAGAGCAGATCCACATAATACTCTTTGATTTTGAGCTCTGCATTAACAGAGGGATCAACTGAAAAAGCTATACTGGGCGGATTTTTTTTAGCCAACTCGACTGCAGTGGGGAAACGAATAGTGATATCGCCCCTTATCCAGGAGAATACAAATTCGGTGACAATATGGCGAATATCCTTATCAGAAAATAGCAGTGAGGATTCAGGTTTCATTTCGGGTTTACGTTTGATCTTCACACTGATTATTTTTTTGTCCTCGACATTGGCTTCATTTGACATTTTACTCTCCCCACACAGAGTTTAGATAGTATTCTCTAAGCAAAACTAGTATTTAAGAGACAATGTATTCAAGGATTAGAATGAGATTTTGGTTGCTGAGGGAATTTGGCCCAATACTTTTGCAGTAGCTTTTTCGACTTGAGCACGGTTTGTTTGGTCTGTGTAAACGCGTAAGATGTTCATAAACCCTTTGAGAGTTTCAAAGATTTTGGAGCTTTCACTTAGACGTTGGAGTTTTTTTTCTCCGGCTTGACTTCGGGTGAATACTGGGATTTCAGCGGGTTCCATGAGTACTGCGTGGTGGTAGGGTACAGATGGAACGGTGGGAACATCGATAATAATGGTGTTGAGTTCAACGTTTGCTTCTTTTGCGATTTCACGTTGCAATTGTTCACGATAGGTGGCTTGGCCAAATAGGTTAGATATAAGGGCGTCTTTTTCGTAGAAAGTGCGTTCGTAGGCGCATTTGAGTACGCGTCGGTTTTCTAAATTGTTGATAACCTCATTGGAGGCTTTGCATTTTTTGAGAGCTGTCCATACGGTGTAGTCATCAAGGGCGAGATATTCCTCGGGGGTTTTAAAGGCGGTTAAGCCAAGTTCGTTATCGGCTAGCTCCATAGCAGAGGCTAGCATAATTTGTGCAGCGCGTCCAACGCGATGGAAGTATATACTTTTGAAAGATTCAATACGGGCGATGACAAAGGCTTCTAATGCGGATAGGGCGCCTAGTTCAACGGCTAGGTTTTCTCCCAGGAGGTCTAAGGCGTGGATGAGGCGGTAGACGTCTATGAATCCGTATTCGGCGCCGGTGTGGTAGGTGTCTCGGACGATGAAATCTTGTTTGTCGACGTCTACGGCGCTGCTTATGATTTGGTCAAGAAAGGCGTGGTTTTTTTTGTGTAGTTTTCCAACTGCGAGTCCGGCGATTTCTTTGGGGTTGTAGCCCATTTTGGCTATATCGTCAGCGGTTTCGCTGTTTTCGATAATCCAAGCGGTGAGGTCTTCGTGGGTTTTGTTGAGGTTTTTTGTGAGGAGATGTTCAAATACATGGGAGAAGGGGCCGTGGCCGCAATCGTGTAGTAGGGCGGAGAGGCGGCACATATTTATGTCTTCATCAGTTACGGCTTGTGAGATATGGGGACTTTCGAGCACTTGGCCGGCTAGGAACATGACGCCAAGGCTGTGTTCGAAGCGGGTGTGGTTAGCACCGGGATAGACGTATTCAGATCCGGCTAGTTGTCTGAGGCGGCGGAGTCTTTGCATGGGGTGGGTGTCTATGATTTTTTTTTCTGTTTCAGTTATGTATACGTAGCCGTGAACGGGATCTTTGATTTCGCCCCAGTAAGCCTTAGGCATAAACGTGACCTCTGACAGGTTATATTTAAGATCTCCAATTAATGTATAGCGTAGCAGAGTTGAGTGTTATGGTAAAAAATGGGATCTTTATAGTTCTTGAGGGATTGGATGGTAGTGGAAAAACTACTCAAGCAAAAATTTTGGCTCAGCGGCTCTCTGAGTCTTATAGTACCTATCTCACTGCAGAACCTAGTTGTGGTAAAATTGGTACGTTTATCCGTGAATGTTGTCTCTATGAGCAAATGCGGCTTCCTATTGAAGCAGAAGCGCTTCTCTTTGCGGCGGATCGTATTGAACATATGCAGGCTGAGCTTAAGCCGGCTCTTGAGCAGGGTAAGCTTGTTATTTGTGATCGATATCTCTACTCGTCGCTGGCTTATCAGGGTAATTCTGGGTTGAGTTTGGATTGGATTAAAACGATTAATGCTCGTGCGTTGCAGCCTGATTTTAGTGTTTTTCTTGATGTGCCGCCTGAGCGGGTATTGGAGCGGTTGCGTCGTAAAAAATCAGTGATGGAAACCTTAGAGGTGCAGCGTAGGGTTCGGGAGGTTTATTTAAAGTTTGTAGCAAAAGGAGAGCTTATTCGAGTTGATGGGGATAAATCTCGAGAGGTGGTTGCTGATGGGTTATATGCTAAAGTTTTAGAGATGTTGAGGTGTGCTAAGAGGTTGGGTTGTAGTTAAATGTGTCAGTGGGTTGTTGTGAGAGACAGTTGGATAGTTAGGTGTGAGAGTAAGGGGATGTTTGTTTAGGGAAAGTTGAGTCGTGAATTTCATGTTTTAGGATAATGTTTTATTTGAGAGAGAGTTTCAAAAAGGATTGTGTACAAGAATCCAGAACTCCTCACACACACCATCAACACAAAAACAAACAAACAAACCAAAACAAACTCAAACCTCTCCAGACTGTCCGAAAACTAACACAAATCCCAGAAAAACAAGAAAAGAACTGCTTTTCTCCGTTCGTTTACACCAAAAACACAAAAAATTCTAGTTTTTAGACAGTCTCCCCCAACAAAACCACCCACACCAAACCACTAACAAAAATTACCCCCCTCCACCACACCCTCAACCCTCATCTAAACCAACAACACAAACAAAACCAACACCACATACACCCAAGTATCAACAAAAAAACTAAATCCAAAACCCACAACCCATCAAACATTAACTTTAACGTTTGAACACTTCAATTCCCACACCCAATCCACCAACTCCCCAATAATTCGACAATACACCTTCCACACCAAACATGCCTTTTTAATCGTAAAAAACACCACATCTCACAAAGCACAATCATAACTTCACCTTACGGGGCGAATTTTCGTAAGTTTTGAGTGCAAAAGTCTTCACCCGATACAAACAGTGGAGGACTGAACTTTTAACAT
>JAISPR010000024.1 GCA_031274765.1 Nitrososphaerota archaeon
TTTTGTGTGTTGTTTTTTTGTGTTGTAAAAGTTGGTGTGTTTTTTGTTTGTTTGGGTTTTGTTGTTTGTGTTGTTTGTGTGTTAAGTGTTTACACAAAAACTACCTGCTGAGTAGTAACCATCAAATAGTCATTCACGACTAAAGCGTGCTCAGCCAGGTCCTCTAAGAGACACCTATAGTATCACGATGATGCCCTGTTAGGCGCTCGATGCTTCTTATACCGTTTTTCTCAACAAGGTGTTTGCAAATTGTTGTTATTTGTTGTTCTGTTAGGTGTTTTCTGTATAGGGGGGTGCCTTTGGTTTCCATAAAGTATGTGTGGCAGTGCATGCATTGGTAGCGTTGGTGGCCGGTGTGTGGTATTTGCCTTTTTTGTGATGTGTTTGTTTGTTGTTTTGGTGTGGGTGTATTTTGGGTTTTGACAAACTGCGTTGACTTGGCTTTTGGGTCTTCCCTTTGGCATATTGTTCACAGGTAACACTGAAACAAATGAACTACACAAAGATATTGTATATTAGGACGTTGCCCGTTTGTATCACAGGTTACTGTGAGTTTTAGTTATTTTTACAACAATTTTCTTATTCTTCAAATATTTTTGGATGACAATTTAATTTTTGACTGTTTAGGTCAAACTGCCGAATGTAAATTATATAAATTCGTTAACCATAAAAAAAGGCATTGACCCGATTACATAAATTCGTTAACCATAAAAAAGAAGAGAAGTGTTTGTTATATTTGTTTTCCACAGTTTGCACAGAATGTAGCGTTGGGTGTAACTGGAGTACCGCAGTTTGGACAGAAATTAGCTTTAGCGCCTGGCGCTGGTGAGGATTGTGTGTTTGATTGTTGGGGTGCGTAGCCGTATTGGGGTGTGTAACCTTGTGGTGGTGGGGTTGAAAAGTTTCCTGCTCCGATAGGGGTTTCGTCAAGTGTGAAGAAGCCAATTGCCGCGATTATAAAGCCAATCCAGATTAAGAAGAACCCAAAGCCTATTATTGTTAGTATTGCGCCAACCCAGATTAGTGTGGCTGCTGTGTGGAAGAGGTGTTTGCCTGAGCGTTCTGCTAATGCGTGGAAACAATTTTTAATATATCGTACAGCCAACAGGTCTAAGATAAAGCTTACAATAAAACAGATTATTACCCCCACAATTGCCATCATGACACCAGCGGTTATCGCGCCCATGCCATAATCGCCATAATCGCCATAATAGCCGCCATAAGCGCCGCTTAAACCAATTCCACCCAATACGCTAAATAGTAAGGTGATTCCACCTGCAATGGGTAAAATCGTACCGACTATTAGCAGAATTGTGCCTTTAACTAAACCGTCGTAGATGCGTTTGTCTTTGTAGTGTTCCGATAGACCTTTCATACCTATTAAGACAAGAATGATTCCTACGATGCTTCCATATATTATTGAGCCTATGCCTGCCAGAATTTTGTTTGTTCCAAATGTTGTCATTTTGGTTTATCTCATGAATTGGGTGTTATACTTTAGAATAAAAGCTTTTGTGTATGCGCACCGTAAACGTATGATGATCTACCATAATTAAGACGTAACGTCAAAGATTTAAATCACATTTAAATTGATAAATTTACAAAAATATTTCGCCCTTACTCAAAAAAGCCCTTGGCACAAATTAATTAACCACCACCAACGCCATCACCACCACACATCACAAACCAAACCACACCAAACTACCCAAAACTATCTTATCCCGAAATAATTTCCCCCCCACTTGAGCCATATTACGACACGGGTTCACCAACTAACTGCCCCGCAACTATTCCAGCCACACCACAGGCCACAAACGACCAACAAACACACATTAGCAGATTCCGCAACATCCAAATTAAGAGCAACAAGCGGCTAAACATTATACCAAGAAACAAACACCCCCAGACTGTCCAAAAACTAACAAAACCCCCAGAAAAACAAGAAAAGAATCAAAATTCTCCGTCCGTTTCCACCAAAAACACAAAAAAATATAATTTATGGACAGTCGCACCCAACTCCCAAACCTAAACCCATAAACATTGTAAAGATCATAAAACTTTTCCACCTCACCATTAATCGGCGAATATTTAACTCGACACAAAATATCCCCAATCGATTTTGACACAAAACAATTCATACTCACACATAGAAGAATTTCCTTTATTCTTGCAGTTGTAACAAAATTGAGTTCCATTATCAGTAAAAACGCTAAAAACGAACCCACAAAACACCATATTTCCAGCAGGTTTTCTTTAACACTACCAAGACATTTTCAGTTGTTTCAACATCAAATTCATCATAAATAAGAATTTTATGCGAATAATAAATCAAAATCGTACAAAGACACTTGTCATTTGCACAGTGAGGCTAATCAATATACACCAAAAACAAAGAATGCTCACAGCCATACCAGCCAGGACGCGCGATGTTTTTGTTTGCTGGGGAGGTTGGCGTATCCCAAATGTAGTAGACCTCACGTATTTTTCCTTGGGATGTGTTCATTTTTGTCGAGCATAGATTATTTTTTGAGGTATTTTACGTTTAGTTTGTCTTTTGGATGCTTGTTTTATGTGTCTGTGGTTGGGGGTTTTTGTTTTTGGGTCGGTTTATGTTTTAGCCTATTTGAGGGCGGTGTTTGTTTTTTTGATGTTACGTAGAGTTGTTTTAATCTTTTAGGTTTATTTTTAGGTGGTTTGCAATCAATTTTGCGGTTATTTTGTTTTCTGTATGTTTTTTTAGCCACCTTTTTAGTTTTTTGTTGTTTTTGATTTTGACCATGCTTTTTTAGTTGTGGGAGCGCGATAAGTTTTTAGAGGGTTAAATAATGATCAGTAAGATAATCCCAAAAGGGGAAATAATTTCCGGAAAAGACACCAAAAACTATTAAACCTTTAAAAACCAAGAAAAACCGATTTTCTCCACCCGTTTCCACCAAAAACACAAAAATTCAGATCTGCAAAAACTCCAATAAAATTCACCAAACCCCAACGTAGAGAAACAACTAAAGAGAACACCTACAGGTAATGTTTAGCGCACTTGTTTTGACTTTTGCACGTCTGAATTGTATAAATTCATTAACCATCAAAAAGTGATTGTCTCGATTATATAAATTCGTTAACCATAATATACTAATCAACCTCCGAAAATCCCATTTCAGAAAACCAAACAACACAATTACACGATTTTCAGCAAACGATTTTTGGAAAAATATAAATTTTCAGAGGTTACCTCTATAAATCAAAAACAGAAACTTTTACAAAACCAAAGAATCAAATCCATAAAGTCAACAGAAAGGGTTGTGGGGTTTGGAGATAGTTTGAGGGAGAAGGAAGAGGGCTAAATTATCATTCTCCAAACCTTTCCACCCACAATACTGCAGTTTTTTACCCTCAGTTATAGAGCTTTAAATGCATCAAACCAACGATTGTAGCTTGTGAGCATATCCAACGAAACCGATGGCTTACGTTCTTCAAGAATTTGACGGAAATCAACCATCGTTAAAGCACGAGGTTTAGCCTCCTTATCCGTAGCTTTACCGGATTCAAAGAATTCTCCAATCAACTTTAACTGAGCAGATTGACAAACATCGCGTATGTCGCTCCCACTAAAGCCCTCAGACAATCGCGCTAACTCTGTCAAATCAACATCAGAGGCAATCGTAAGCGTTTCAGTATAGTGTTTTAGCATATTAAACCGGGTAGCATTATCTGCAAGAGGAACCAAAATGCGCTTTTGGAACCGACGAATAAAAGCCCAATCTAAATCCCAAGGCTTATTGGTAGCACCTATGATATAGACGTGGAGAGCCTTGCCTTTGTCAACAATACCATCCATTTCTTTTAGGAACTGATTTTTAACACGGATCTCACCGCCAACTTCATTACTATGCGTACCCATCAAGGAATCTAATTCATCAACAAAAACTATAGCAGGTTTACCGTCAGTGGCAGATTTACGCGCAGAACCAAAGAGTTTAGCCACATTCTTCTCAGCCTCACCCAACCACTTTGACATAATAGAGGCGGCATCGATGGAGTAAAAGTTTGCCTCTATCTCAGTTGCAACTGCTGCAGCTAAAAGTGTTTTGCCACATCCCGGTGGACCAAACAGCAAAATGCCCCGCGGCCAACCAAGCGGAAACAAATCAGGACGCTGAACCGGATAAACAATGGCTTCTTTAACAGCTTTTTTAGCTACCTCTAACCCGACAACCTCAGCCCAGCTGACCTTGGGTTTCTCAGTCAGTACAAGCTCTTCATTGGGTTTTGATAAACCTCCGTTACCATTTCCATCCATGGTTGCTCCACCACCGTCGCCATTTTCATTTGCCGCTTCATTCATCTCCATTGGAGAAACCGCTCCTTGGAGCACTTTTATGCGTTCCTGATAGGCAATTGCACGCTGAACATAAACCTTGTTTAAACCATATTCAGGATAGAGCTGAACCAGCTGTAGTAGAGTCTCTATGGCTTTTTGGTATAGCGTTATAGCTCGGCCTTTTTGTCCCTGTTTATCCAGCCGCACCGCATCTAGAGCGTAGGCTGTTGCTGTTTTTTCTAACTCGTTTGATGCACTCATCTTTGTTGCTTCTCCTTTCCACTATTCAGGTGAACGTAATTCTATCTTGATTTTACCCTTTGACCCCAAATTTTCCAAGGCGCGCTCGATTTCTTCATTAGAAGTTTGTAGTTCTGATGAACAGCGGCATAGATCGATTTCTCCGTTAGTTTTACGTACATATTCCAAGAGTATATCTTCGAGGTCTGTTGAGGTTCTTTCAACTTTAACGGAGAATTCTTTGATTTCTGATTTTTTGTATGAGAAAAGTGTTTTTTCAGGTTCAAATGTTGATTGTTCGAGGGTTTTTTGTCCAAACACTTGTGAAGTGCTCGCCGTTAGAGCCACCATCTCGCGGATGGGTGTTTGTGGAGTTTTTTGGGTTTGAGGGGCGGTTGCTTTGAGGGGGGTAACGGGCGGTTCGGGGAGTGTTTTTGAGAGGGTTTGTTCCATGAAGCAGGAAACTTCTTTTAGGATTTCTTCGCTTGCTTCGGTTTTTCGGCCTACAGGAATTATGTTCTCATCGGAGCTTAGTTTGGTTTGTTGGAGGGTGTCCTGTATGGCTGAGTTAACGTTATTTAATTCTGTGCTGACGTCTGGCAACACTTGGAATAATTCTTGGGAGACGTTTTGGAGTAGCCGCAATGCGGGTTTGAGGTCGGCAACTATATCGCCGAGTTCTTTTATGGTTTCAAGGCGCAGTATGACGCGTTCTATGGCTAAGTGGACGTTGTGTAGAAATGTTACGAGTTTGCGGACTTCGGCGATTTCTGTGGCGCACATTGCCGCTTTTTCTTTGTTGTTTTTTTTAAGTGCGCTCATGCAGGTTTCAAAAAGAATCCGGTCTCGTTCTTTTAGGCGGAAACTGGCCTGTTCTAGTTTGTTTTGCTGGGTTTTTAGGGTGTAGATGGATTTGTTAGCGACTTCACGTACGGGGGGAGGGGCTTGGTTTGTGAAGCTTTTCATGTTATCCCTCTCGCTCCGACGTTTGCCGCGTTTTGCTTTATATACCGGTTTTGCCGATTTCTTTTACGTATACAACAACGGGAGGTTCAGGTAGTTTGGTGGCGGCATTGGTGACGGTTTCGGCGTAGACTTTGTTGATAATGGGTTGTTTGGGTGGTGGAGGGGGAGGCATTTGGGGAGTTTGTAGTTGGTCTCCTAAGAGGACACTTGAGAGTTTGCTTTTGGTAAGTTCGTAGTCTGTTTTTTCTGAGGTTGCGCGGCGGAGGGTTTCTTGTAATAGGTTAAAAGCAACTTTGTAGCTTTCTTCGTCGACTTGACCGATTTCATGCTCGATTTCAAGACCGGCTATTGCGTAGCCAAGGGAGGTTATTTCTTCGTGGCATCGCTCGATTTCTATAGCGGATTCATCGATGATAATTTGGGCTTCTTTTTTGAGCTGTGTCAGTACCGTTTCGAAACTGTTGTGGAGTTCTTGGTAGATGTCGGAGGTAATTTTCTTTTTATCAACCAGATCTTTTAGGGCTTCATCTTTGCGCCATATTAGGGGGATTTGATCGCACAGTGAGCCGGCTTGGGATTTGATTTTTGAGATAAAGGTGATTTCGGCACCGTTAAAGCGCAGGCTTTCCATGGGCTGTTTTTGGAATTGTCCATCACTAAATTCGATGTATACAGCCTCAAATTTGCCATTAGGGGTTAATGCGAATGAGGCAACTTTGCCAATTATGCGTCCGTATTCGTTTTTGATGGGTTTACCGATAGAAAGAAAAAGGTTGGAGTTAGACATTTTTTTCTCTCCTATTTTTAGAAGGTCTTATCTGCTTGTGAAGCTGGGGAAGTTGGCATTCCTGGGGGCAGATCGGGGAATTTATCTTTTATCTTTTGTTCTGCAACAGTTGCAGCTTCAACCAAGATTTTTGAGGCGTCTTCGTTAACGGCGTCGAAATTAAGTGTCATTCCGCTACCTTGGCCTGCTTCTATCATGATGCCGCTTAGCATGTTGCCGATTTCGCCAAGTTCGTTTTCTGCTTCTGGAAATACACTGCCTAAGCCGGATCGGACTGAGCGCAAGACCCCAACGGCGGGACCAAGGGTGGAAACTACATCGCCTAATTCGGATACGGTTCTTAAACGTAAGGTGATTTGTTCAAGGGCAAGTTTTGCATTCATTATTAATTTAGACATTTTTCGAACTTCTGCCAGTTCATTGGCAAAGACGTTGGCACGTGCACTATCATGTTTAGTGTAGGCGTCTACGATTTTTGAAAAAATTGCTTTGTCTCTTTGGCTAAACCGGTCGGTTGCCTGATCGAGTTTTTGAACTTGGAGTTCAATGCGTCTGACAGCAAAGTCAAGACGTGGTTTGAGCGGCCCCGGCGGTTTAACAGCGTCTTTGATGCGATTTGTGAAGGGTTCATCGTCCCGTTTACTTTCCCACTTTTTAGCGAATCTTTCTGACAATTTAACTACCTCTTAAACCACAGAATGGTGAAAAATGAATTATACATTGTTAATATGTCAACAATATGCACGTATATACGTAGAGATATATATGGCGTTGAATGACCCGTCAACCTATAAACGAACACGTTAAACACAGCCCACACACAAGCAATTTTATACAGAAACATGTAAGTTAGCCTAAAAAGAATCGCTAACTAGACACATACAACAGGTGGAGTAAATGACCAGCAGACTAAAAACATTTGGTTTAATCGCCCTCATAGGCTTCATAGCAGGCGTTATAGCACAGGCAATAATAACATATGTCATTCCTTGGATGCAAGATGTTCTACCCTCTCTTGCAGAACTAGGGAGCTTTATGATCGCCGGCGTTGCAGGCGCAGTTGTCGCTGTTGCAATAGTGGGCATCTGGGCCTACACAAGCGGAAGAAGAGACACATATTAAATACCAGACTTTTAATTTTTTTTATACCTACATCTACACGCTTTAAAAGGAGTTCCATAAAAGCACATAAAGGCAAAATTTCTAAAGGCGACCTCCGAAAACCTATATTTTTCCAAAAATCGTCTGCTAAGAACTCTACAACTATGTTGTTTGGTTTTCTGAGGGGGTTTTAGAGGTTGCTTAAAACAGAAACCCAAATCACATACTAACATCATCAAAAATCAAAAACAAACCACCCATACAAAAACAGAAAACAAACATCAATTTTTCCATCCTCGCCCATTTTAAGGGACACAAAAATATTGTTTCCAATAACCTACACCCAAATTCCATTAGCCTATAGGCGACCTCCGAAAACCTATATTTTTCCAAAAATCGTTTGCTAAAAACCCTCCAACTGTGTTGTTTGGTTTTCTGAAATGGGTTTTCGGAGGTTACCTATAACTATGTTAACAAATCAACCAGAACCACACCCTTCTTTTTATCCATCCAACCACAAAACAGCCTCAAAACACTAACAACATCTATATTTGTCACAGAATCCACAAACAAACCTACATACACTGCCTAGAAGGACAAACAAATCGTCAAGAACAAATAACGGTCCAGCCAAATTCTACATAAAACAACCACCAAAATTTGTATGCGGACTATAGATTAATGGAATCTTTCCATGTTACAATAGAACAGGGGAGGCTAAAGTTTTTTATCCCATAACTCAAAATTTTAGTCAGTGATTGTTTGGCTAATACTAAACATGGCTATGACCACTATGAACTGCTAAGTGCCCTGCAAAAAAGTATCCGCAGGGGTATGGAATATGAGGCCGTTCATTTCGCGGTTGAGCTTGACGAATTTAATCCCACAATGTTGTGGAACAGATTAAAGGTCATTGCCTGTGAAGATATTGGTCCGGCTAATCCATTAATGCCGCTTTTAGTGGATGTTTTGCAGAAAAATTATGCAACTGAAAAATCAAAGCTGGGGGAGAATTCTTCGCGGTTGTTTCTTGTTGATGCTGTAGTGTGTTTATGTTATAGTCAGAAAAGCCGAATCACCGATGACCTTCAGACAGTAGTTTCTATGGAGCGGGAAGTTGAAGAAAAGTTTCCAGCGATTCCCGAGTTTGCACTTGATAAACATACCGCCAGGGGTAAAGCGTTGGGTAAAGGTATAGATGATTTTTTTAATGAGGGTAATAAGCTGGAAAATGAAGCATTCATCAACCGCTATACAGAGCAAGCAAAAGAGCTTTTAAAAAAATATCCAAATAACAAGAAGCAGTAGGCGGCTTACAAATGTTTACCATAGGCATACCAGACGTTGGTTGCGGTTTTTTAATTTAACAAATGGTTTAATTTAAAAATAGACAAAAATGGCAATAGAGCGCATTATTGTTTTGTGTTTGTTGATAGTTTAAATTATTTTGAACTGTTAGGGCAGGGTAGGGTGCAGTTGTATCTGGTTCTACCACACGCCCACGTTATACAAGGTTCAAATCTGCACATTTAGTGTCTAACCATTGGAGACAGAAAAATTTAGAAGTGGCGGGCCCGACGGGAATTGAACCCGCGACCTAAGGATTAAGAGTCCTCCGCTCTAGCCTGACTGAGCCACGGGCCCACAAATGTTTTTCATATCGCGCGGGCTTTAAAAACCCTTTGCAACCAAAACCACACCCACTATGACCGCTCAACTACACGAGCGCATTAACACTATAGCAGACGATTCTGTCGGTTTAAACAAACAATTAAACCGCCACAGTAATCATATGGATTTTCATTAAAAATAGCATAAAACAATACAAAGAGGCAATAGAAGCGTTAAAAAATAAAAAAGAAATTTACTGTTGAAAGATGCTAAAGCTCACGCTTAGTATCTTCGTGGAGGTCTACGTTTAGAGTAGCATTCTCGGCAGTAAACTGGCCTTGTACCGTCTGGCTTGAAAGGGACATCACATTCCTTTCCGCAGTCAGCGCAAGTTGCCTTGTGCATCTCTCGATTACCATATGACATTTTGCTATTTCACTTCCTACTACATTGCTGTGCAAAACCATTTGCACATTACCACCACATAGACCAACTCCATCCTTATAAATCATGCTTTCCCAGAGCAAATACACCCAACAAACACACAACCACACCAAACACAACAAGAACAATACAACGATAAAGAGTCAGACTAATATAGGTAAAACACCCATATACGGAAATAATACAGGATTAAAACCCTGATAAGAGAAAAAGCAAGAATCCTCAAAGACCAATGCTTTTTCTTGAAATTCAAAACACGAGAGGGTAACGTGAGACAGAAAAAATCAACCTTAGGCGAACATCTCGCACTACTTTCAGTCAAATACAGTGTTTATCCAAACGAAGTTTTCCAGGCACTCGTATTAGCCAAACAAACAGAAAAAACAACTGTTTGCGGCAATCTTTGTGTAGAATACCGCGGCAAAACTAAGGGCGAAACCATTTTCCTCATAACCAAAGACAACGATGTTGTAGCACAATTCCGAGTAGAAGAAGAATTTCTTCACCGAAAAGACAACCCCTTTGAAAGCTGGATGAACACCGAAAAAATAAAGAAAAAAATTGCCAAACAAAACACAGAATCCGTCTACATCCAAATCAAAGACCTCCGAGCAGGTATGAAACGTATTAATCTAAAAGCCGAAGTTCTTGAAATCCCCAAACCCACCCAGGTCCACACACAATTTGGCAACACCATTTTAGTTGTAAACGCCATAGTCGGCGACGACACTGACAAAATCAACCTCTGCCTTTGGGACGGACAAATTAATCAAATCAATACCGGCGATTACATCGAACTTAAAAACGGACAGGTTTGTGTTTTCCGAGGCGAAAAACAATTACGCCTGGGCAAAAACGGCTCGTTATCGATTATAAAAAACGCACAAATCAAATCACCGATCGCCACCATCCGATAAATCAAAGCACACAAGAACACAATCAACAAATACGTCAACAATCCAAAACAAACACCAGCCTTCTTGAACCATCAGCAATCAGCCCCAAAAACACACACGGCGGCATCATTGCGTTTAATTCTGCAACCACCACATTTTCGTTTGCATTTTACATTTTAAGGGCAGTTAATTTAGAATACCTCAAAATCAGACTAACCCATAACATCTAATTCGACTAAATCAAAACCAAACTTCGGTACACACCACAAATTTTCACGCATAAAATACTACTACAACACCAAACACATAACTAAATATAATGTTAACGCTCTCTCTTTTTGGGCACCCTTCTTGACAGACAAAGAAATAGTCACACAAATCAGGGTTTCATCAGGCACCGCCATCACCCTTGGGCTTACAACAGGCAAACTGGATGTGGCACCCACCACCGCTTATCTAATGACTTATTTAAATGGAAAATGCAGGGCGAACTGTAGCTTTTGTGCTCAAGCTAGGGAAAGCAAAAGCAACAGTCACCTCCTTGCCCGCGTTACATGGCCCATTTATCCAACCGCCAGAGTTTTAGAGGCCCTTACATTGGCATTAGAGCAGAAAAAAATCAGCCGGGTTTGTATTCAAACTCTAAACTACCCGGGAGTCTTTGATCATCTTGAAACGCTTGCTAAAGAAATCAAGAATCGAACCGCGGAAGCGATTTCGGTTTCCTGTCAACCTCAGAACCAAGAAAACATACAGCGCCTAAAAGACGCGGGTGTGGAACGATTAGGCATTGCTTTGGACGGTATAACTCCAAAAGTGTTTAGTAACATAAAAGGCAGCCATTATAGTTGGGAAACCCAGTTCCGTCTCTTTGGTGAGGCATTGTCGATTTTTGGAAGAGGAAACGTTAGCACCCACCTTATTGTGGGGTTAGGTGAAACAGAACAAGAAACGTTAGAAACTATTCAGCATTGTGTGGACCTTGGGGTTTTGCCGGCGTTGTTTGCATTTACACCTATACGCGGTACAGCTTTGGAGAAGACCCTTCCGCCAAAGCTGGCGACCTATAGGAGAGTACAGCTTGCGCGGTATTTGATTGTTCATAGTAAAGTAAAAGCATCTAGTGTTACATATACTGCAGAGGGCAGAATTTTTGATTTCGGGTTAGAACACAGAATCTTAGAGGCGATAGTTGCCTCGGGTTTGCCTTTTCAGACATCAGGATGTCCGGGTTGTAACCGTCCTTATTATAATGAAAAACCCAGTGGCCCTATCTATAACTATCCAAAGGAGCTAAATAAAAAAGAAATAAGGGAAATACAAGAGTTGTTAGCTAATTAGTTGGTCAGCGGATTGTTTTTTAGTGTTTTTAGGCAGTTTGGGACGTTGGTGGGTTACCTGTTCAACAAGACGCCAAAACTCATCCATTGTGTAGCCTTTGAGTAGATCTTTCATAAGTTTCTTGACTTGGTAGTAGGTCATCTGAGACTCGCCTTTGTCAAGGTTTTCTTGAGGCCCTTTGATGCGGCGAAACAACTCATCCATTTGTCGCGGTGAGGCACGGATACCTGCTTTTTCGAGCAGTTTTTGAATAAGTGTTTGTCCGGTGTTTCGACCGATAAAAATCAGGGTTTCTCGGCCGACGATTTCGGGTGGAAACGGCTCAAAAACCAGTGGCTGGGTCATCATTTCTTCGGCTTCGTGGGTGAAAATGTTTTCACCGATTATGGGCTTGTGGAATTGGATTGGCATTGCGAAGGCTTTTTCTGTGGATTGGGCGATGCGATAAATTTTTCCCAGATCAATCCCGGTATCGATGTTGTAGAGTAATTCTGTGGAGGCGACGACTTCTTCAAATGGTGCGATGCCAGCGCGTTCTCCAAATCCGGCAATACAGGTGTGGAGATAGCTTACGCCTTCTTCCATGGCCGCTAAGGTGTTGGCGGAGGCTAAGCCGAAATCGTTGTGGCAGTGGATTGATAGCGGAGCTTTCTTTTTGATTGATTCAGTCAATCCATCGCGTATGTGGGAGATGAGGTAGCGCATGGAAAGGGGACGTATAAAACCGACGCTGTCGGCTATGCCAAGGCGGCTTGCACCTGCTTCAACAGCGGCTTGGAAGACGTGGAGTATATCTTCAAGGGGAGTTCTTGTGCCGTCCATGAGATTAAAGTTGATGGTTGTGCCGTGTTTTTTAGCGTATTCGATACCTTCAATTATACGTTGAACCCCTTGTTCTTTGGTTAATCTGAGTCTGTGTTCAAGGTTTAATCCGTTAATAGGGGATTCGAGGGTGATTTCTTTTATACCGCATTCTAAGCATGCGTTTATACTATTTTTAGTGGGTTCTGCTGAGGCAGTGAGTTTTACGTGGTTAAAACTTTCGTTAACTATTCGTTTAACGGAACGTTTTTCTTCTTCGGATATGGCGGGAAAGCCCACATTGATTATGGATACCCCCGCTTCATCCATCAGTTTAGCAAGCCTAACCTGCTCGACGTATGTTAAGTAGACCGTGGGAGCTTTGAGTCCTTCTCGAAAGGTTTCGTCCCAGATATATACACGGTCGGGTAGTTTAGGCGGCAGATTTTTTCGTAGACGGTTGTAGTTAGCAATCAACCCTTGGGCTTCCAGCTTTTTAAATATGGTCTTCCGCATTTAGTCACAATCCAACAATAACAGCCAGATCAGTTATGTTTAATTTACTGTTTCCTATATAAAACTGCATCTATCCAGGCTCGATATGTATTTGTTTTTTTATGTTCGCAGGTTTATAGTTTGTGGTATTTTGGGGTTTGTGGGTTGTGGTAGCAGAAAATAATGCAGATTTTTTGGAGGGAAAATGCCAAGTTTTATAAAGCCAAACAAACACTATGACATCGTGAGTTGGGAGTCTGCAAACTTCATCTAAAAAAGCTTCACCCAAATTAACAGTACCTCCCCTCACAACCAACCAAACACACACTCAACAACAAACATAAAATCCCACCACACTCAAACACAACCAAACGCTTAAACCACAACCAAACAAACACCCCAACACCACTCAACCCAACAAGCAATATCAACAAATAAACCCAAACCAACCAAAAAATTACAACATTAACCCCAAAATTTCAACACCCCAACACACATACAACTTACATTCAACAGTTTGACCCAACACAGCCAAAAATTAAATCAGGCTCAAAAAAATATTCGAAAAATAAGAAAACATTGTAAAAATAACCAAAAACACGCAACAACCAGTAATATAAACAATTCAAAATATTTCTTTCCCAAACCGCCGAATGTAAGTAACAACTATTGTCCAACAGGCAAAACCCGTACCATCCACTCGTTTACAGCCCGAACCAAATCATTACAAGCAGTTTGCCGCACAGACAAAGACACATCAGTTTCAAACTTTTCCAACATCCGATGCAAACGACCAGACTCAGCACTTAATTGCTGCTTGTGCTTCACATAGGCATCATGAAGTTTTGTTTGTTCAACCACAAAATTTTGTAAAATAACCGCAGATTTATTTTTAGCATCCCCAAGCTCTTTCTCAGCGCTAATCAACGCTTCTTGAACACGTTTTTTCTCATTAAACTGATAAAACCTCACTTTAACATTCTGCTGCACAACAAGTTTTTCCTCTAATTGACGAACACTATTTGACAATTGAGTGACTTCACTATTGCGACAGTTACTAAGTTCACGGGTTTTCTCAACATATTCTCGGTCAGCTTCAACTATACGATAATTGTTGTCCGCAAGAGCTTTAGCATCTGCAGAAAGCGTTGATTCAGCCAACCTGCATTGATCAAGAGCCGTCGTGACATCAAGAAAAATCTGCGTCCGCATACTTTGGAATTGTTCATCAACATGAATATCCGGAGTGGATTCAAACTCTTCGACAAGCCGTTGCAGATTAATAAGCCAATCATCAAAGTAATAACTAAACGGCGAAAGCGCAAAAATCTGATTTCCCAAACGATCAATACCACTAAGAAAACGCTGAGCCGTTTCTTGTGGAGAAACTAGAGGAGTTTCTTCTTGAAAATATATAGTGTTCTTATTGGTCTTTTTTGTTTTATTTTTTTTACCAGAAGAAACTTTGGAGAATTGTCTACTGGTACCTCTATTTCCAGTTTGCTGTCTGAAGCTCATGCTATCTGAATAGTTAAAAGAATATTTAAAGACTGACATAATCCATGTTGTATCAGCTGCTTAACCAAACAGATTAAACATCACAGAACGATTTTGCGCTTTATCGTCTGTGCACTGAGTGGTCAGCTTTGCTCTTAACTAAGGCCGTGGAGAGTTTTTTAACAACAAACACACTGCTACAACAATAAGAACAGCATTATAATTTAGCTATGTAGGTAACAGTTGGATCAATAGATAGCTGATTACTGGTATCATCAGGGGGTTCAGTAATTAGAGGTCCAAGAGGTAGGGGTTTCAACAAGTATTGGCGCATCACCTTGGAGGACAGTATCAGTCACTTGAACCAGTAAAGAGTAACTGGCAATTTTTTGGTCTGCGATAATAACAGTCTGGTTTACGTCAAATGCACCAACTTTGAAACTCATAGTCCCTAAAGCCGCTAAACTATTAGTTGTATATACAGGCCTTTCGCTATTTTAGGTGGGTACCCCCCCCCACAACTTTACCCCAACACCACAAAAAGGCTTTTCGCTATTTTAGGTGGGTGCATTCACTATTTCTTCTCTGAACTGGTGTATTCTCCATTCTGCCCATACAACATTGCCACGACGAAACTATTGACCCTGCCCACCTAATTTAACGAAGAACCCCAAAATTCTGCCCCCTTTACACAGAATTTTACTCGTAAGACACAAAAGACGATTTGGATTAAGCTTAGTTTATATGGGCCCTAACTGTTTGCGTAAGTCTTAAATGCAAAAGTACACCATAGCATTTAGAGTAGTATTTATGATTGAAAAATTACATCCGTATGTAGTATTTCTTCCACAAGAAAAAAAAGACAAAATCCTAAGCGCCATCTTTGGCTCCAAAGCAGGCGTGGATGTCTTGCGGTTTTCACTCAAACAAGGCATATCCAAAAACATTTACCAAAAAGAACTTGTCAAAAAACTCAACTACTCAAACAAAACCATCATCGAAAATCTCAAAGCCTTAACCGCCCTGGGAGTCTTAAACGAAAGCATGGAAAAAAAAGACAGCGAAGACCGCATCATCTGGATAAAAGCTTATCAACTCACCAATCTTGGAAGATGGTTTGCACTTCTTATAGCCGAAGAAACTGAACTCTCAGCTGAAGAAAAAACTGAAATTCTTCAAAGCCTCTTTCGTACCTACGTTAAACAGGTTAAACGACTCGCAGAAGAAATCGGCATAAGCGACAAAGTACTCGTAGAAACCTTCAAAGAAGAAATGAAACAATCAAACA
This sequence comes from Nitrososphaerota archaeon, assembly GCA_031274765.1. Lineage (GTDB taxonomy): Archaea > Thermoproteota > Bathyarchaeia > Bathyarchaeales > Bathycorpusculaceae > Bathycorpusculum. The sequence continues at coordinate 15,786 of JAISPR010000024.1, forward strand.
GTTAAACAAACAAAAGGTACCTGAGTGAAAAACTGTGACAGAATTTAGGTTAGGAGAACTATTCTGCGGCGCAGGCGGATTAGCGATAGCGGCAAAAATAGCCCAAATCAATCATAAAACAGAAAAATTCAGCATCACTCACGCATGGGCAAACGATTACAACAAAGATGCCTGCGAAACGTATCGGCAAAACATCATGCAAAACAATGTAACTCATTGTGATGTAGCAAAGTTAGAAATGGAAAAACTTCCCCCTACAGATGCTCTGGCATTTGGTTTTCCCTGTAATGATTTTAGTGCAGTGGGTGAAAAAAAAGGCTTCAACGGCAGCTATGGACCACTTTATCGCTATGGTATAGAAGCTTTAGAATATTTTAGGCCTAAATGGTTTCTTGCTGAAAACGTCCGCGGCTTATGCAACACTCATGATGGAGAAGCTCTAAGAGTTATCCTCAAAGAGTTAGCGGCAACGGGCTATGATATAGTGCCTCATCTCTATCGGTTTGAGCAATATGGGGTTCCCCAAACACGACACCGTATTATAATTATTGGCACAAGAAAAGATCTCAAATTGACCTTCCAAGTTCCCGCCCCTCTTAACGAACCGCCGGTGACGTGCCAAGAAGCCATAGAGAACCCCCCCATAACAGATGATGCGCCAAATCATGAGTTCACCAAACAGTCCCCCCGAGTCGTAGAACGACTACAGCACATAAAAGAAGATCAAAACGCATTCACAGCAGAATTGCCGATACATCTACGGTTAAGAGTCCGGGGTGCCACTATCAGCCAAATCTATCGACGGCTTAATTCCGCAAAACCAGCATATACAGTAACGGGAAGCGGTGGCGGCGGGACACATATCTATCATTGGCGGGAAAATCGAGCCCTGACTAATCGGGAACGGGCACGGTTACAAACATTTCCAGACACATTTGTTTTTTGTGGGCCAAAAGGAAGTGTGCGGCGACAAATCGGTATGGCGGTTCCACCAAAAGGAGCTCGGATAATTTTTGAAGCCCTGCTAAAAACTTTTGCAGATATCCCATATGATCATGTTAAGCCCAACATGGAGACCTTTTCTACAAATAAAGCTCAAAGTGAAGATAAACAAACATGTATTAAGTGAGGTAGCAATAATGGATAATCTTACACCGGAGCAACGTAGAAAGAATATGCAACACATTCGTTCAACAGGAACAAAAGCGGAGAGATTACTTATGGATGAATTGCAGCAAAGAGGGATGGAATTTTCTTGCTATGACAACACAGTTGTGGGTAAACCAGATCTTGTTTTTGCTAAGCAAAAAGTGGCAGTGTTTGTAGATTCTGATTTTTGGCACGGTAACCCCGCACGGTATGTGCGACCTAAAAGTAACGTGGAATATTGGGACAAAAAAATTGCTGGAAACAAGAAACGTGATCGCAAAGTTAACCAGGAACTTGGAAAGCAAAGCTGGACGGTTGTGCGGTTGTGGGAGTATGAGATTAAGCATTATTTAGATGAGTGCGTCGCAAGAGTTTTAGATAAACTCAAGAATTAAGCTCATCCCTCAAGGGTACTTAACTTGATCCATAATTTGGGGGGGTAGAAATACCTAAAATGATTTGTTACCAAGATTTTAATTGAATTTTACAGAATGATTGAAAACTTGGTAGATTCCACTTAAAAATGAAAGGTTAGTAGATGTTTGGTGTGTGAAGAGGCAAATTATCGTTTCTGCCCTGCAGGTTGTTTGTGTATCTGAGTTTCATTTTTTCTACTATCACCCAGGTTGAATTGTCAAAATTCAAGTCACACATATTTTTCAAATCATACAAAAATCTCAAACAATAAAAAGTATTCAAACTAAAAAACTTTAAAAATCACCATTATTAAATGGGGATTGTCCCGATTATATAAATTCGTTAACCATAAAAAATAATCATTTTCAGTAAAATGCTACGAGAATAACCTGTTTTTCACGAAAAGTCCATCAAAAATAAATTATAGTAAAAAAATTAAAAAACTCACGGTATACAACTTCTGTTTTATCAGCCATTTCATGCCTTTTTATCATTTTATTTTTTGCGGGCCAAATTAAGTCAGAGGAATATTAGACTGTATCTTCTCCTTTTTGATTTTTTAAGCTAAAACTCCCATCCTTGGGGTGATAAACGATAGTCTTAGAAATATACACCTCATTAACCGCTTTACCTTTACCCTTGCTATCTATCATGGTTGCTTCAATTTTCTGTTCCAACAGGGATATTTCTGCATCTGTTTTGCCCATCAATTTCAGCTCTGCCATTAAAGCTATTTTAGAATGGGTTCCAACCATTTTACGCCGAAGCGCCCCACCAGCCATTTTGCGATAACTATAACCCTCATATAAAAAAGGCGCCCCAGAAAAACCCATACCCCGCAAAGCGTCCGCAACTATATTTGGCAAAACGTTCCAATCGGGATAGGATAAAAATTCATAAGGTTCGGGTATATCGCATTTCTTTTTGGGTTTGGGGGTTCGCCAGACCCAAGGTTTATGGTCAGGTAATGGGCCCTCCTCAGATGCTATTTCAGGTTCAAGAGCAGATTTTATCATACCTTGTTGTGGTTCAAAAACATCGCCTTGGCGCAAAAGAAGACGCACCGCAACTTTGTCAGGGACACGGTCAAATTCAACCATACCTAACCCGGTTGTCTGCTGTTCCCGCTGGATCCACTTCAACGTTTCTGCACTACGTTCCAAGATAGATTTATCCACCATCATTTCACCCAATACGATATATCCAAGTTCTTTCTAACAGATAAATAAATACATTACACGAGTTTATAGCAGATATTCCTAAATTCCGCTTATTTTAGGCACTACAACATCAGCCGCTTCAAGTAAAAACCTCTGCTTTTCAGCAACCTCACAAAAAACAACCTCACCCCCAAAAACCCTAACTTCAAATTCCAAAAAAACAACACCACATACTCAATACAAACACCCCACCCAAACCGCACCCTAGCCCCATTAAAAAGGGCATTGACCCGATTATATAAATTCGTTAACCATAAAAAAGGGCATTGACCCGATTATATAAATTCGTTAACCATAAAAAAGGGCATTGACCCGATTATATAAATTCGTTAACCATAAAAAATTCCCAAACATCATTTGAGGTATCAATCGATTGGGAGGTGTTTTCTGTGGACACTTTTGTTTTAATCAGCGGTAAATACAATAAGCTCAGCTAAAATAGAGAGAGAAAACAAATTTCAGACAGGCGATAGAGTGTGGGCGACAAAGTTTTGGGTATTGAATTATCCAACAGGGATGGCGAAGAAGAACCAGAAGGGGTACTAACCGCTTCAGGTATTGCAGAGTATATCCGTTTTAATTGTTGCCCGCGTTTTTTTAAACTTAAATTTGAAGCCAAGGAAATTAAAAAACGAGTTTGGCAAGAAGCTTTCAAGCCCATCAGTCCGCTACTCTATGATGTGGGCAAAACATTGGAAGAAAAAAAAGTGGCTGAGCTCAAAACCAAAGCTGCGGCCTACATGGATTTTAGTGTTTATGATCCAAAACAACATGGCAAGCGAGGCTGGGAAAAAACTATAGATTCTATGAATAATCTGCGCTATATCATTGAGTACCAACTTTGTGAGGGGGAAAAAACAAACCAACCTCCCATGTTGCTCTATCAAGTGCCCATGAAAGGCACCATTGGAGTGTGGGAAATTAAAGGCATCGCTGATTTGATTGCCATTTGGCCGCTCAAAAACAACAAATTAAAAATACGTATTTTTGAGTTAAAAGCTTCCTGGAAAGAACAAACAGCTCATCGCATCCAAGTTGCCATCTACAGTCTATTACTTGCCAAAGAGCTTGGCAGTCTGCTTTCTAAAGTTGAGTTAGAAGGGGGAGTTATCAATCGTGAAACTGAACTTGAAAAACTTGATCCTGATAGCCTGCCAAAATTCAAACTTAGCCCCCTTATTCAGGATATAAAACGTCTGCTGGCTCAAAATGGTGAATTAAACCGTATCCATCAAATCTCAATTGAACAAGTAGAGTATCAACTGTGTGAGCACTGTGACACTTGTGGATTTAATGAATGTTGTATTGTTTGCACGGTTGAAAATGAGGGTATTGCGCTTTTGAATTTAAGTCGAGGGGAACAAAAAACCCTTAGGCAGCAGGGGATTACAAAAATAGAAGATCTGGCAAAACTCAAGCCGGTAGTGGATGCATTTAATTTGCGGCCCTATGATTTTAAGACTATTCTGTCAAAAGACCCCCAAAAAGTGCAGGAATTATCTACAAACCCTATCATAGGAGCTAAAATAGATATGTTAATCCAGCGGGCTCAATACATGCTTGGTGGAATTCGGCCCAGTAGTCCAAATGCAAGTAAAAGTCGTTGGATGCCTTGGTTAACTGGCACGGGATATGGTGGATTGCCCGAAGATAGTTCATTAGCAGGTTTGGATGGGTCGCTTGCATGCGCTTTGAATGGATTGATACGGGTTTATCTTTTTGTTGAATGGGACTATATGCTCGATATTATTTCTATGCTTAGTGCGAAGGTTAGTTGTACACTTTATCGAGGGGAACCCCAAACTGTCTCAAATGTCATTGCTTCTCTGCCAGATGAACGTATAAAAGGGCTTGATGAAGAAAAAGCAATGATGGATAAATTTTTTAAAGACTTGGTGCAGGCTATAACAAATGTAGCTAATGCTTCAGGTAATGCTAATCAGGCGCCTATTCATCTCTATTTTTTTAGTCGTCAAGAACGCGACAATCTCATGAAAGCTGTTTGTCGTCAACCCGCAATTGTTGAAGCCCGGGCAGTTCGGGATCTGTTGGGATTACGTCAAGCCATCGATCAACCTATGTTTAGTATTCTACAAGATGAAATTCAGCGTCGTAAAGCGCTTCGTTTCCACAGTTTTGGTCTGTTGCCTATTCTTGAGCAATCAAGCTATTTTGATCGTAAGCAGTGGCAAGTTAAACGTAGGGATGGCACGATAGTTGATTTATCCATAGTTTTTCGAGACGGCCTCTTTAACTATGCCTTGCCTTATCGTAGAAATCAGGATGGTACCATTGTTTTTCTTAAAAAAGGAAATCCTGACGGTTATTATCCAGCGCGGGCCCGATTTAGTGCGCAATTACCTATTGAATATTTTTGGGGAGTTAAAGGGCGGCTGGATCATTTTGATCAGGTTAGGGGTCCGGCTAAGATTCTTTTAGATAAGCGCATATGGTGTGATTATGCACAAAAAACACGTCGGATAACAGATGAAGAGCTTAATCTTATGGGTATTAAAATTTGTTGTGTTCTTGAGCATATTGAACGCTCTTTGTCTATTCGTAATCGGAGACTGGGTAAAAAACCCATACCTATTCCAAAGATCTCTGAATTTTCGCTTGGAGAATCTACCTTGGAGCGTAGTTGTAGAGAGTTTCTTGATTTGGAGTATTTCTCTAAACGTCAAGAGATGTATCAACACTATGCATTGTTACCCTATCAACGGGTAGCATCAGGGCGGTCACTGATTTTTCAATGCACCCAAGTAGAGGAAATGGAAAAAGAGTTTATCGTTAGAGGTAAACTTGTCTATGAGGGCATCGGTTTAACCAAAGCAGATTGTGTGATTAACGCCTGTAGAATCAAAGGTTCTGATGAGTCAAGCTCAGGGGATTGGATGATCATCACAGAACTATACCGCAACAGTGGAGGCCAATTCGAAGAAACCCAAAAACATTCGCCTGCAGAAATTGAAAGATCAGCCCGCGTTATCGTCAACAAAATTAATGTGCCTACCTTAGAAATCGTTGTAAAAGTAATTAACTGGTCAAATAATAGATCCAATAAATACAGCACACACCATAATCGTCCAACTACGGACCCTGAGGAGGCAAAGAAAAAGTTTATGCAACTCTTTGAAGCAGACCGCTACTACATCCTTGACGAATTAGCCGATGATATCATCTCTGAGCGGGCAATTGAATGTCTGGATTATGCATCCAAAAACGTACTCTACAATTTGCTATCGGATTATTTAGCAGGTAAACCAAGCATCACCACCCATACATCCCTGCCCAACAAAGCAGCAACCGCTTTTTTACGCTGGGTTGAAAACAGACAAATAGCACCCAAACCCGAACAAAAACATCTAATAGATCACGTGTTTGGCAAAAAACCCATCATTATGCTCCAGGGTCCACCAGGCACAGGCAAAACTGAAACCCTCCAATTTGCAATCCTTGCACATATAGCCGCACATCAAACAAAAACACCCTGCCGCGTTTTAATGGTAGCACCCACCCACAAGGCTATTCAAGAATTCGTCGCTAAACTCGCCCGATGCTGGAAAGAATACACCACTGAAAATAACAAAGACTTAGAAAACCTATCTATATATCGCGTCTTGAGTAACAATGCGGGATTAATGTCACAAATAGAGGGCATTAAATACCTCAATTATAATGAAGATACAAAACTCGTAAAAGAAATTGCCGACTATCTTATGAACCAAGCCACCCTGACAGCACCAGACAAAGTCAGCGCCCCCCTGGTACTATGTCTCACGCCCCCGGGTTTATATGGTTTGATGAAAAAAATAGGCGACAAAGAACCCCCCTGGGGTATGGGTTTTTTTGATTTACTAGCCGTTGATGAAGCTAGCATGATGCGGCTACCAGAACTCATCCTCTCAGGTAGTTTCTTAACTAAAAACAGCCAAATTCTTGTCGCAGGTGACCATCGTCAACTGTCACCTATTGTCGCCCATAACTGGGAGAAAGAAGACCGCCGTACACTTGAAGAAATGGCGTCTTTTCTATCAGCCATGGATTTTCTAAGGTTACTACGTAATGATGACCTGGGATTAGAACGCATCAGGTGTAAAGCTCCCGCCGACATACCGGTAGTACGTCTTTCTGAGAGCCACCGCTGTCACGCAGTTGTAGCCGATTTTTTGCGGGAATGGGTATATGAGAAAGACAATATCGCATTCCATTCAAAACAAATCCAAACGCTACCACAGTTAAAAGCAAAAACAAGGGGTTTAGAAGCATCTTTGGCTGCCCAGAACGTATTTGTTTTAATTGTTCATGATGAAGCCGAGAGTTTTCAATCAAACCTCATTGAGGCCGATATTGTATGCGCCATTACTAAAAATGCAAAAACCAAAGACATCGGCATAATAACGCCCCACAATGCGCAAAAAGGTTTACTCAAAAATCTGCTACAAGACAGTGGCTGTGGAGATATACGCGTTGACACCGTAGAACGTTACCAAGGCGGCGAAGCAGACTTTATAATCATTTCATCTTGTGTAAGCGATCCTGACTATGTGCGTACCGAAAGCGAGTTTCTACTAAACTTAAACCGCATAAACGTTGCTATATCACGTATGAAAAAGAAAATCATCATCGTTGCAAGTCGAGCTATTTTTGAATTCATGCCCACTGACGCCCGCGACTACGATAAAGCATTGTTGTGGCGAGGGATATCTGAAACTATGAACTATACCGCAGATTCTAAACCCTATTGGGCGGGGTCTTTGTCCCAATTTCTTGGAAAAGAAAAAACAGTCCCCGTCAAAGTTGAAGTTTATGTCAGTCAAACAACCACCTAACAAAACCAACCACCACTAACAACACATAGAGAATACTGATTTAATACTAAGACACGCTTCGGTATGAGAAAATACGCGCACTAATATTATCAAACCAACTGTTGGAGATACCAGTGTTTTGCGTCTATGAGGCGCAAAGTAACCAGTTCACCCAACACTGCCAGATCTTCGGTGGGTAAACACTTAACGGCAGATTTGTCGTATAGTATGTTTACCGATGCACCAAATTCATCAGAACCATAGAGAATAAATGTCAAAGAAATGCCATCTAACACCAAGATTTCTGTAGAATCATCCCCTATGTTTAGGCGCTGACCACCCAAAAGCTCCGCGGCTTTAGAAAGCAAAAAGGGATTTTCATTAAAATGCCATTCAAGAGGTTTTATTGCACGATTGATAAACGCGCCTTCATAGGCATACCCACCGGGTAAATCTCTGAACTTAACAAGGTTACCAGTTAAGGCGGTTGGTTTACTTAGGGTGTAGTGGTTAAGCATGGGGGCAATAAGTTTTACTGCTAGCTCGTCAGACAGGGTTTGAGCGTAGGGGTTTAGAGTATCAACTATGCTGCAATCGTCTAAGCTAATTATGAAGCCTAAAAAGTGAAAATGAACTGAACCGGTTAGATGTCCCAGTTTTATTAGCGTTTGGTTGTCGAAATTGAGGATAGACACATAAATCAGTATTATTCTATAGGGGAAGGTATTAATTTATTTTCCAAAAAAAGTGTCAACTAATAACTATGCAGGTCTCACGTTAAACACTTAGGAATTGTATAAAAATAACTTGTGATAATAGTCGGGAATTACATGTATTTTCAGCAAAAATATTTACGCATTATTTTTGCACAGTTCCTTAAACAAAACACAAAACCACACAAATAAAATAAACAACAACCCAAAAGAAACAAAAAAAATAACCAACCCTTGCAACAAACTACAATAGACTTGGGCGTTATTATTTGTCGAATCTAAAACAAGTGTGCGTTGTCTAAATGATTCAAAAAACATACACTTAAAACACAACTGTCACAAGAACTTGCCAACAAAATACACGCTCCACCACTAAACCAATAACGCCCAAGGTCTAATAAATGCTTCAACGTATTTTCCACCCAAACTGCCAAACATGAGTAACACCCTGAGTTCTCGCTTTTAGGCACAACATAAAAGTTTAACGGCTGATTTGAACTCTTTTTTTGCGTTTAAACTTTTTAATGACTTTTAACTTTTTCACTAACGCACCTAATTAAACAGATAATTATATAAATTTTTCACATAAAAAAATTTAAATCGCAAAAACAATCCAAAATAAACTTTTTAAATCAATCAGCACCTAAAAAACGAGAACTCAGGTAACAACGCTACATGAATCGCTTTGTCTGCTAAATAAAGAAACCAATTTAATACTGAACAAATGGTGGTCTACACCACACAGAATAAAAAAATTTGGCTGGACAGTTATAACCACCGTACATACATTAAACTCAAAATACAACACACATATAGAAAACATACAAACGATTCCATGCACAGATCAAATATATTTGACACACTTAACACGAAGCAATATGTATCTCAACCAAATATCGCTCAGACACTACATTGACTCGACATCTCAGGCTATTGGTGGCCGCAGGCTGAACCAGTCGACCGAAGTCTTCTGATTTACACCCCGGCTCCATCAAACCCATCTTTTATGGGAGCCTTCGTCCAGTGAAACTGGAATGGCTGCCTCTTTTCGGGAGAGGCTTCGAGCTTAGATGCTTTCAGCTCTTATCCACAACAGCGTGGCTGCCCGGCGACTGCCTTATCAGACAACCGGTTAACTAGAGGCTACAGCGTCCCGTTCCTCTCGTACTAGGGACCCTTTCCCCTCAGGCAGCCTACACTCCCAGCAGATAAAGTCCGACCTGTCTCACGACGGTCTAAACCCAGCTCACGTTCCCTTTTAATAGGCGAGCAGCCTCACCCTTGGTCCCTTATGCAGGACCAGGATAGGAAGAGCCGACATCGAGGTACCAAGCCGCGGGGTCGATGGGGACTCTCGCCCGCGACGAGCCTGTTATCCCTAGGGTAATTTTTCTGACACATCCAGCCCCCACCAAAGGGGAGCATGGATGATCGCTAAGCCCGGATTTCTCCTCTGCATCCCTTACTGTTTGGGATACAGTCAGGCTGGCTTTTGCCCTTGCACTCTACGGAGGGTTTCTGTCCCCCCTGAGCCAACCTTAGGGCGCCCTTGATATCTTTTCAAGGGCGTGCCGCCCCAGCCGAACTGCCCACCTACCGTTGTTCCAGCCCGCAAGGGGCCGGTGAGAAACACGGTTACAGAAAGTCGGTGTTCCATTGTTGCCTCCCCCGTGTCCCAGAGAACACAGGATCGAAAGCTCCCGACTACACTCTGTATCCACAACCGTATTCCAGCGGCAGGCTGCAGTAAAACTCCACAGGGACTTCTTTTCCCGCTGGGAGATCGTGGACTGTTCGTCCACGTTATGTGGTTTCACCGGGTACTACGCGGGGACAGTGGGGCCCTCGTTGATCCATTCATGCACGTCGGAACTTACCCGACAAGGCATTTGGCTACCTTGAGAGAGTCAGAGTTACTCCCGGCGTTTGCAGGCCCTTAGCCCAGTTGGACCCAGGTTTCAGGTACCTGTACTGGCCAGGATTCAGAAGCCGTTCACAAGCTTTCGCTCTTGCGGCTTCCTGTGTTTTTATTAAACAGTCGAGACCCCTTTGTCACTGCGACCTGCTCTCCTAACACAAGGCTAGAAGAACAGGCACCCCTTATACCAAAGGTACGGGGCTAATTTGCCGAGTTCCCTCGCATTAGTGTATACCCGACACGCCTTAGGTTTCTCGCCTAGGGACACCTGTGTCGGTTCTAGGTACGATCATACAGGATCCTTCTTAGTGCGCTTTTCAGTGGCTCCAGGGATGAGCTGAACCGCTCTAAAACGAGTGGCTATTCCCATTTTCGTCCGGTTCTCGCCATTACGGCACTCCCCGGATGTATACGGTTAAACAAGGCGAAGACCTTGCTCAGCTTACCCCGAAACGTCAACACTAAGCTTGCGTTACCGCGCGTACCTGCATGGTTCCGGAATTTTAGCCGGATTCCCTTTTTCGGCATAATCGGTTAAGTTATGCCTTAGGATCGACTTACCCCCGGCTGACGATCGTTGCCGGGGAACCCTTGCCCCTTCGGCGGAAAAGATTCTCACTTTTCTTTGCTGTTACTACCACCGGGATTTGCAATCCTAATCGGTCCACTGGACCTCACAGCCCAGCTTCTGTCCAACTAGGACGCCTTCCTACCAACGCATCTTGAGATGCGCTCTGAGGTATCAGTGGCTGGCTTAGCCCCGTCAATTTTCGGGGCCGTCAGCCTCGGCGGGTGAGCTGTTACGCTATCTTTGAAGGATGGCTGCTTCTAAGCCTACCTCCCCGCTGTCTGAGGCTGACGACGCCCTTTGGTTTGACATTTAGCCAGCACTTGGGGACTTTAACCTCAGTCTGGGTTGTCCCCCTCTCGGTCGTGGAGCTTACCCCCACTAACCCGCTTCCCGAGGTCTACAGTGCGGGTGGATTCGTAGTTTGAAAGGAAAGTGGACTCTTTCGAATCCTTGTTTCCCAATCAGTGCTCTACCCCACCAGCTGCCTCGCTCAGGACTGGGCTCAGGCCCACTTCGGAAG
>JAISPR010000061.1 GCA_031274765.1 Nitrososphaerota archaeon
GCAACCGATGACTTCCCAACTCCGCCCATACCCGTAATATAAACGCTTTTTTTATCTTGAAGATTTTGCCGAATAGTTTCTAATTTTTTAGCCCGCCCAGTAAAATACTCATTTCGCGAATAGGGAAATTTAACCAGTTTCAGGTTATCCGCGGTATTATTAGGTTGAGGGGCAACCGGTTGTGGTGTAACGGGTTGCTGTTTCTTGTCATCTCTTTTTTTCAAAAAACGGTCTAGGAAAACACAGCCTACCGTAATAATCCCGCCAACAATTATGCCAATAATTGTCACTAAAAGTGTTGTATCCATTGCGATTCCCTTAATCTAACCACTCAAAATAACGCTTCTGATTCTCTAACGAATTTAACAGGTCATCCTGCCCCGTCGATACCCGGCAATACGCTGCCACACGCTTCAATCTCCCAAACCCTCACTTGCTTGTATTGTCTTCTATGATTTTTATAGTTTGCTCCATTTCCGGCTTTGGGACAAAAGTCTTTTGGGTTTTTAAAACATCAGCTCCAACACACACGCCATAACACAAAAAACATATGAATCAAACACAAATATAAACCCATAGAAATCTAGAATCTTGATTAATAAGATACCAAAATATATATAAATACTGCAACAATAAATGACTGTTGCTTGCATATGCAAAGACTAACCGTAAAAACCGCCAAAGAATTCATCGAAATACTAGACAAAACCCATAAAACCACCTTCAAAGACCGCAAATGCCAATACCCCTTCACAGAATGGGAACACAAACGCGAAAAAATAAAAGACCGCCTCCACAACCTCCCCAAATACATCCATCGAGCAGTCCAAATTTTAAACCTAGAAGAACAAAAAATGGGCCGCCCCCAAAAATAGACCTAGAAAAAAGGGTTCGGCTTTTCATAATGGTTCGTTTACTAAATAAGTCTAATCGTATGACTAAGATATATTGTCTTGTTTAGAGTCCTTTACGGGACTAAAAATCAACTACAAATATATTGAACGACTCTATAATGACTCTGAAATCAAATTAGTGCTCTATAACGTCTTTATTTTATTAATAAAAGACGGAGGAGGGGTTAAGGGTGATTTGGCGGGTGATGGAACCGGCTATGCCTTAAGTGTGGAACATCACTACCGAACGGGTCCTCAAAAAGAAGGCAAAAAATACATCTACTTTTTTTCTTTGATTGATTTGGCTATGGGTATGTATGTGGGGTATGGGGTGTCGTATCGTTCTGAGATGGATGCTTTTCATAAAGCCAAAGCCATGCTTTTACGTATGGGGGTGCCTATTAATTCTTTGCGTTTAGATAAGTATTTTAGTTGTGGTAAAATTATCCAAGAGTTTGGTTTTGCTACTATTTTGTTTTTAATTCCGAAGAAAAATATTGTAAGGTTGGTGTTTGGGTTAGTATTCTTGTTTGGGTGGTGGTTTTGGCAGTTGATTTTTTGTTGCAATATTTTTATCGTAATCTCTCTGAGAGTGGGTTTTTGTCTGATAAGCGGGGTTTGGGGGTTTATTTGGCGGCGGCGGGATGATAGGCAGGGGGTTGCTTTGTTTTCTGTTGCGTTTTTGCATAATATCTATGTTATTTGTGTTAACCCAAAATAGTTTTGTCCCAAAGCCTGTGGCGTTTGGGTTGTAGGTTAAAATTTTTTCGGGAATTCAGGTATTAACTCCATTACAAATTCAACTGACAATCTTGTTCCCTTAACGTTTGGTTTGCCAGCTAAAATTTCTGGATCGATACTGATTCGGTTTTCCACGCTTCAGCCATATGTACACCATCATAAATTATTCTGAGTTTTTCATTTTTTTCTACTAAGTACCCGGTTGAATTGCTAAAATTCAAGACACACATATTTTTCAAGCCATATAAAATATCTAAACCAGAAAAAGTATTCAAACTAAAAAACTCTAAAAAAATCACCTGCATAAAAAACAATTATTTTTAGTAAAATGTTACTGAGAATAACCTGTTTTTCACGAAAAAGTCCATCAAAAATAGGTTATAGTAGAAAAATTGAAAAACTCACAAAATTATCCTAAACCGTAAGGTAATAAAAAGTGTGTGGCGCCTTTTAGTGTTTCTTTGGGCAAGTTTGATTTAGTGCGTTTACTTCACTATAACAAATGGAAGCAACAACGTTGTGTGCGTTGTAGTGTTAAGTTAATGACATTGGTTGTTGGTGGGTGTTTTTGGGGTGTTTTGGTTTGGGTTTGTGATTTGGTGGGTTTTGGGTTTGGTGGTTGCGGGCTTTGTTGTAGTGTGGTGTGTGTTTGGGATATTTTGTAGGGGTGGCTTTGTTGTTTGGTTTGTTTTGGGTGTGTTTTCACACCATGTTTATATCTTTAAAAGATGTGTGGTTGGGGTGATGGTGAATTATGGACCCACGGATTATAATAAGTCCACTAAAAGAATATGAACCTAAAACCGTCGAAAATCAAGGTTGTTTTTCTATTTTTTCGAACAATTCAAGCATAAGATTTGCCGCTTTTTCACCCAATTCCGTTTTAACATAATACCGTTTCAGAGGGTCAATGATTTCACTTTTAGCCAATCCCTGTTTTTCAAACTCAATCATACGCGCCCTAAAAGTGGTGGCGCTTATTGTAAGTCCGTTTTGGGTGGTAAAGTCTTGCGCGTTTTTCCATTTCCCCTTGTCTATGTAGAGCATGAAAAGGCACTCAATGGCATGGTCTTTTTCGAGAGCGGTTTTAATTGCCGAAAGTGTAGGATCGGATAAAACATGTTTTATTTTTTCTTCTATGTTGTTTGTCATGGGTATTCTTTTGATGTACCGAGTTTTAAAGCTTTTTATTCTTTGGAGGTTTTGGATGAGGTGCGGTTGGTTTGGTTTATTTTGTATGCGGGTTTGGGGCGTGTTTGGGTGTTTGTTAGGTTGCAGGTGGCTGGAGTGGTGTGTTTGGGTGGTGTTTGGGATTGTTTGGTTGGGTTGGTTGGGTGTAGGCGGGGCGGCCTTTGAAGAGGTTCCCCCGTAGAATTCTTAGTAGAAAAAATGAAAACTCAGATATTCCATGGCCCTTATTTTCGGATTTGACCTTGACCCACAATTACATATTTTATGGTGGTGAGATGCAAAAGACTCATGGGTCCTCGGGCATGTAGCTTTTGAGTGGATACACCAATTTCTGCTCCTAAGCCAAACTGATTACCATCGGTAAATCGAGTAGACGCATTCCAATAGACCGCTGCCGAATCTATCTCTTTTAAAAATTGGGTGGCTTTGACAAAATCTTTGGTTACAATACTCTCACTGTGATGTGTACCGTACTTGTTTATGTGTAAAATGGCTTCTGGAAGACTTCCAACAACTTTGATGGCTATGATAAGATCCAAATATTCTCTATACCAATCCTGCTCTATAGCCTCTTTCACATCAGCTGCGATCTGACAGGTTTCTCTATCTCCTCGAATCTCTACCCCGTGTTGCTGTAGTTGTGCAATAATGTCTGGTAGATACTGTTTTGCAATATCTCGATGTACTAAGAGTTTTTCTGCAGCATTACAAACTCCTGGACGCTGTATCTTGGCATTTAATACAATTGTAGAAGCCATTGCTAAATCGGCATCTTGGGCAACATAGATATGACAATTACCGGTACCTGTTTCAATAACCGGTATGCGTGACTTTTCCACAACAGTGTTAATTAAATCTGCCCCCCCGCGTGGAATTAATACATCAATATAGTCTCGCATACCCATGAGTTCCTCTGCTGCACTACGTTCAGGCGAACTAACAATTTGAATGGCATCCACTGGAATCTCTGTGCTGCTAAGAGCTTCCCGTAACACGTCGCATATGGCAACATTTGAATTAAGTGCATCTGAACCTCCCCGTAAAATCACTGTATTGCCTGATTTTATACAAATTCCTGCCGCATCAGAGGTCACGTTGGGCCGAGACTCATAAATAACGCCCACAACTCCTAAAGGTACCCGAATTTGACTAATTATTAATCCATTGGGTTGAATTGTTGTGGCAAGAACATTACCAATGGGGTCTGGTAGGGCTGCGACTTCTCGAAGCTCATTGGCCATCGTTTGAATCTTTTTTTGGTCCAATAAAAGTCTATCTAGTAGGGCTGGTTTTAGCCCTTTGGCTTTAGCAGCTTGTACATCGAGGTTGTTTGCGGTTAAGATTTTTTCTGTGTTCACTTCTATGGCGGTTGCCATTTTGTTTAGAGCCACAGTTTTAGCTTGTGCTGAGAGTTTTCCCATCTGTTGGGTTGCTGTTTTGGCTTTGATGCAGATTTGTTCTATGGCATTCATTTTATTTCCTCTGTTAGGTGGATATTTTGATGTTTGATAGCTTCTCTGGGTTTATCAGTGCCCAGTTTTTTTTGTACTTCCGATATTTGAAGTCCCTTAATTAGGTTTAATTGGGTGCTGTTAAAATTTGAGGTACCTTTTGCGAATTTTGTGTTTTCATCAGCTATACACACGACTTCATCTTGGTTAAAGATGCCGGTGATTTGGATAATGTCTGCGGGCAGGAGGCTGGCGCCGTTTAGAATTGCGGTTTTGGCGGTTTTCTTGACATAGATGGTGCCCTTAGTGGTTGCGCCATAGGCAAGCCAGCGTTTTGCTGCGGGTAGGTTGTTTTGGGGTTTGAAGTATGTGCCCACGGTTTTGTCGGCTAAGATTTTGGTTATGACTTCTGGATGGCGGCTGTTTGCAATAATTACGGGAATACCGCAGTGGGTGGCGATTTCTGCGGCCTTGATTTTGCTTTGTATGCCTCCCCGGCCTTGTTTGCTTTTTCCGCTTAGGGAGATTTTGAGTTCGGGCGTGATTTCTTCTACCGTTTGGATTAATTCTGCTCCTGGGGTGGTGGGGTCTTTGGTGTATAGGCCCTCTACATCAGAGAGGATGATCACCAAGTCTGCGCTTATGGCATTTGCAACAAGAACTGAGAGGCTGTCGTTGTCGCTAAAATTTATTTGATAGTTTTCGGTGTGCATTAGTTCTTCAACACTGGTTACGTCGTTTTCATTGATGATGGGTATGACGCCGATTTCAAGCAACAAATTTAGTACGTCGCAAGTATGGTTATAGGCGGTGTGGCTGGAGAGGTCTTCGGCGGTGAGTAGTATTTGTGCAACTTTTAGGTTGTGTTTTTTAAAAAATTTTCTATAAAGCGTCATAAGCACGCTTTGGCCTGTTGCGGCTGCAACTTGTTGAAATACTATGTCGCTAGATTGGGGCATTTTTAGTTCTGCTATGCCAGCCGCAACTGCACCCGAGCTGACAAATATGATTCTGTTACCTTGTTTTGCTGCAACTGCAATTTGTTGGGCTAAGTTTTGCATTTCTGTTTGGTCAAGTTTGCCTTTATTTGTGGTTATACCGCTTGTGCCGACTTTGATAACGATTAGTTTTGGTGTCATTTTTATTCCTTGACTATAGTCTTATTTGGATATGTGCGGCTTGCTTAAAAATGCAACTGAGCGGAGTTAGCGCTAAAATTGTGGAGGGTGCTTTGGCAATGAAACGATAAATTATTTAATTCGCTTAGAAAAATATATAAGTAAAATGAATGAGGGTTGTTCAACATGTATGCTCTCCTACAAGCTCTGGCTTCTCTAAATAACCCCAACGTATTTTGGATCGCGCCCATAGCCGGCATAATTGCCCTTATTGTTTCTCTTTTATTAATGCATAAAATAAACAAAATGGAGGCCGGTTCACCAAAAGCCATCCAGGTTGGTAATGCTATCCGTGAAGGCGCATATGCTTTTCTAAAACGACAATATAAAACTATAAGCGTAATAATTGTTGTACTTTTTGTCTTAATAGCTGTTGCTCTTGATATTGGAACTGCAGTGGCTTTTCTGATAGGTGCCATAGCCTCTTTGGCTGCGGGTTATATTGCTATGGATAATGCTACAAAAGCAAATGTTCGTACCGTTGCGGCTGCTAAAAACGGCCCAAACGCTGCCCTCCAGACTGCATTTTATGGCGGTGCAACAATGGGCTTTGCGGTTGTTGGTTTGTCTCTCCTTAGTGTTAGTTTATTGTTCTTAGTTTATGGCGGTTGGGATATCTTATTTAGCGGAACATTTGTTATCGGCAACAAAGACGGTATTACTGCTGCAAGTGCCATTGTTGGTATGGGCTTTGGAGCCTCACTAGTTGCTTTATTTGCCCAGCTTGGCGGGGGTATTTATACCAAAGCAGCCGATGTTGGGGCTGATCTTGTGGGTAAAGTTGAAGCCGGTATTCCCGAAGATGATCCTCGTAACCCTGCAGTTATTGCTGATAATGTGGGCGATAACGTGGGCGATAGTGCGGGGCGGGGAGCTGATTTGTTTGAGTCAGCGGTTGGTGAGAACATTGGGGGTATGGTTATTGGTGGATTGGTTAGTGCAGTAACGGGGAATGTAATGTTTCTAATCTTTCCCCTAGTGGTACGCGCTTTGGGTATTTTTGGAACTCTTGTCGCCGTACCCTTTGTAAAGTTAAACGCCAATGAAGTTCACACTCCTATGAAAGCTCTGCGTAAAGGACTAAACGTTTCAACCGCTATCTCAGCGATAATGTTTCTTATCGTATCCATCATATTTTTTGGAGACAGCTGGTACTACCTCTTTGGATGTCTCCTCACCGGACTTATCGCAAGTGTACTGATTGACCAAATAACCGACTACTACACCGGCCGCGACCGAAGCCCCGTCCGACAAATAGCCCAAGCAAGCCAAACCGGCAGCGCAACAAACATCATAACCGGCATGGCCATAGGCTTAGAAACAACCGCTCTGCCCATAATCACCCTTGTCATCTCTCTACTAGTTTCCTACGTATTAGGAGCCCAATTTGCCACAACCATAGGCATCACCACCTACATGGGCGGCGTCTATGGCACCGCACTAGCAACCATGGGCATGCTAGCAGTCATGGGTATGGTTTTAGCTCTCGATGGCTTTGGACCCATCGCAGACAACGCTGCCGGCATTGCTGAAATGGCTGGCGAAACATCTGGCATAGAAACCATGGAGGCTCTTGATGCAGTTGGCAACACAACCAAAGCCCTAACCAAAGGCTTCGCCCTAGGTTCTGCTCTACTAGCCGCCCAGTTGCTATTCCAAACATACGCCGAAGAAGCCATGATAAAACTAAACCTAACCTCTTTTGTCATCGACATCTCCCAACCTGCCATATTAGTTGCAGGTTTTATTGGCGCAATGATACCTTTCCTATTTAGCTCCCAAGCCATCAACGCTGTTGGCAAAGCCGCAACACAGATGGTCAATGAAGTAAGACGGCAATTCAAAGAAATCCCTGGCATCATGGATGGCACTGGCAAACCAGACTATGGCAAAGCCGTTGACATAAGCACCAAAGCGGCCCTAAAAGGCATGGTAATCCCTGGAGTAGTTGTGATTGCTGTTCCCCTAATCGTTGGGGTCCTCTTAGGTCCTCTTGCCGTTGGCTCATTGGTCATTGGTGCAACGTTAACCGCGGTTCCTTTGGCTCTTTTCATGAACACTGGCGGGGGTGCATGGGACAACGCAAAGAAATACATCGAAGTCGGTCACTTTGGCGGGAAACGCAGCGCCGCACACTCTGCAGCTGTGGTTGGTGACACTGTTGGTGATCCCCTCAAAGACACTGCTGGGCCCAGTCTTCACGTGCTTATAAAACTGTTAAGCACTCTTGCCATAGTCTTTATCCCTCTCTTCCTTAATCTACTAAACCTGATCTAACCCGGTAGCTCTTTTGGAAGTTTCCTCTCTCTTCTACCCCACCTACCCGTCAGTCTAATCCTAATCCTTTTTTCTCTTGTTTGTTAACGTGTCAGTCAGATAGCGGGTACCGCGTTTTCTGGTAACTCTCCCTCAAAGCCCTCCTCTTTTATCTGCTCTGCAAGCCGTCTGCCCTGCAATGTCAAATAAAACAGTTTATAGTGATTGCGTCCATTTCGCGTAATTCTTATCTCCTCCCAAAACAACCCCGCATCCACCAAAAGCTCCGAATTTCTTATCTCATCCGAGAGAACCGGCGTTCCCAAACTCTCAATTAAAAGACCCAAATAACCCTCCGAGCTATTAAGCGCCGCTAAAAGACAACCCTTTAGATGATCACTTTTCTGCTCCATATAATGACACATATACTCCTGAAGATGCTCAACCATAAAAACCGCCTATAACATAGCTCTCCACACAAAATTTAAGCTTTATCCAAATTATTTCCGCAGTATATTTCTACTTGTACCTACATTCACTATCCACCGAGGGTCTGTGTTGAAAATCATCCAAAAAAACCTCCACCAAGGATTCCTAAAAGTTGTCCCCGACACACCAGACGATCTCTGGCACCTCTACAACGTCGTATACAAAGACGACCAAGTCTACGCCTACAGCAGCCGAGCCATCAAAAATGACACCGAAACATCCCGCCCCAAAAGCGGCGAACGCGTCTCAGCATTTATGGGTGTACAAGTAGAATCGGTCAGCTGGGACAAATTTCTGGGAAAACTCCGTGTCCATGGACTAATCATCCACGCTCCTGACATAATACCCACCGGAGCCCACCACACCCTTGCCATAGCACTCAACCAACAAATGACTATCGTAAAAAAAGACTGGCCCAAACACCTCCTTGACAGACTAACCAAAGCAAGTGAAACCGAAAAACCTCTCTTAATCCTTTCCATCGATGACGAAGGCTTCGCCATTGCTGAAACCAAACAATACGGCTACGAAACCCGCGTAGAACAACGCATACGCCTCCCTGGTAAACAAGACGCTGACAAACGAGACGAAGCAACAAAAGCCTACTTTAAACTCGCCCTAAACAGCCTCGAAAAACTCTGGAGCCAAAACAACAACCCCATAGTTATCATCGGTGCAGGATTTGTAAAAAACGACTTTATAACCTATCTTCAAGATGAAAACAAACCCCTCTCCAAAGCCGTAGTAGACATAAAAAGCGTTAACAACGGTGGAACCGCAGGTATTGACGAAGCGCTCCGCTCAGGGGTTCTACTAAAAACAACTCATCAACTCCGCATCATAGACGAAACCCAAACCATAGAAGAACTCATGAAACGCCTCGGCAAAGGTCAAGGCAACGTAACCTATGGCCTAACCGCAGTGGAAACCGCATCAAACCTGGGTGCTATAGAAAAACTCATAATAGCCGACACCACCCTACGAGACGCCGATGAACCCCAACGCCTAAACCTCGAAACCCTCATGCACGCAGCAGAACGCCGTCAAGCCACCGTAACTGTTATAAGCACAGAGCACGAAGCAGGCTTTAAACTCCTCTCCCTGGGAGGCATCGCCGCTCTACTAAGATTTCCCCTCTATCAACAAACGTCCGAAACCTAAAATTTAAACCTCCAAGTGATATCATGCCTCAAATGCAATGGACCCATATTCATACTCTCCAGAAAAAAATCCGCATAACCAGCATAGAAACTCAAAAACGTCATGTTAACGCTATCGATTTAGAACAAAACATCCCTCTGTGTCTAGTTGCGGATAAAGCTATAGTGCTAACAAAGATTAAACGTGCCAAAATATATCAAGCAACTCTCAAGGTTTATGAAACAGAATTCACCTCTGAGCTTGAACAGTATTTGTTTGAATCTGCCATGGATGACCCTCAACGGTTCAAAGTGCTCCAAGCCCTAAAAGCCTCCGGTGCTAAACCAATCAAATACGAACTAATTGCACTCAAGCACTAATCAAACTTTTATTGTATGGTAGTTAAATTGTTAATATGATTTTATTTTCTAAACGTTTGTAAAACGATATTTGATGGTTTTGGTTTGGATTGTTTGTTGGGTGGTGTAGGTTTGTTGTGTTTTGTGTTTTTATTTTTTATTTTTTAGGGATTTTTGTTAGTTTTTGGATCATTTGGTGTGGTATCATATAGTGTCTAAAGATTTTGAGTCTGCATATAAAAATAATTTGTCTCAAAAATAATGCCTGTGGACAGGAAAACTTTAAAGGGCACCCTTAAACCGCATTTCTATGATGTCCAATTGAAACTCTTAATCAGTCCCATAAACAAAACCGAAGCCCAAGAAGCCTCCACAGGAGGTGCTGACATAATCGACATCAAAAATCCAAAAGAAGGCTCCCTTGGAGCCAACTACCCCTGGATCATAAAACAAATCCAACAAACCCTACCAAAAAACATTGAAGTCAGCTGCACAATAGGTGACCTACCCAACCTGCCTGGAACCGCCGCCCTTACAGCCTTAGGCGCTGCATCCTTAAAAGTTAACTACATTAAAGTGGGACTTCAAAAATTAAACACTCCAAACGAAGCAATATTTCTAATCAAACAAATCTGCCGAGCCGCCAAAGACTTTAACCCAAAAATAAAAGTTGTTGTTGCCGGATATGGTGACGCCAAAAAAATCGGCACCCTCAACCCTTTGCTTATCCCAAAAATAACCCACAAAGCAAACGCAGACATTGCCATGCTTGACACAGCAATCAAAGACGGCACCCCCCTCACAGATCACCTAACCTCCAAACAGCTTCAACTATTTATCAACTCCACCCATGACCTTGGCCTCCAAGCTGCATTGGCTGGCTCCCTACGCAAACAAGACTTGCCAACAGTTTATAATTTAGGTGCTGACATCGTAGGTCTACGCGGTGCCGCATGTACTGGAAACGACCGCAACAAAGGCAACATAACAAAAATACGAGTTGCTGAACTCTGTGACATTCTCAAACAATGCAAAATCTCCCAAAATTATCCTAAAACTAACAAAAACCCTTGAAAAACAACAAAAAACTGTTTTTCTCCGGCCGTTTCCGCCAAAAACACGAAACATCTATTTTTTAGACAGTCTCCCAACTCACCCAACTCAGAACTCTTTCTTGTTTTCGAGATTGCTATTTTTTGAACCGTCTGGCAGATGTTGATTAGCGTTCACTCCCAGATGCACAAATAATTCAACCATACCCAATAAGTGGGCTTAGCTGTTACCTCATAGGAGTCGCTGTATTTTTTAGTTTGTATTTTTTGCATGCCCCGGTGATTTGTCTTGTTGGCAATAGAAAGGCTTTAAACTTTGGGTGTGATTTGGTGATTGCTTTGAAAATTTTGGTTTATGAACATGCTTGTGGCGGAGGATATGCAGGGGACCCCTTACCTACAGATGGCATTGTGGAGGGGTTTGCTATGTTACGCTGTGTGGTTGCGGATTTTGTGGCCGCCGGTCATAGTGTGACTGTTTTATTAGATCCCCGCCTTTTTGAGTTTAGAGCGCTGCTTGAGGCCCAATACATTTTAGAGGCTCATTTTTTAGCTAAAGCAACAAACCAGTTTGTGACATTAGTCAAAGATAATGAAGCGGTTTTTGTTATTGCCCCTGAAACAAGCCACACCCTTGAGCACTATGTACAGCTAGCAGAGCAAACAGGAAAAACCGTACTCAACAGTTGTTCAAATGCCCTCTCAAAAGTGACTGACAAAGCAGTGCTCAGCGAGTGGCTGCAAAGTGGCTCATATCCTATCCCCCAAACTCTTCGTTTAAGCACTACTGATGACCCCTTGCATATAGCTCAAGTGCTTGGAGAACATTTTGTCTATCCAGTTATCTTTAAGCCGGTGGATGGGACAAGTGGCAGTGGCGTGAGTCTTGTGCGGTCCAGAGCCGATATTGTTGAGGGCGTTGCAAAAATCAAAGCGGTTTCTGATAATGCTTGGTTTGTGGTGCAAGAAAAAATTGAGGGACAGGCGGTGAGTGTGAGTTTACTTTCTAGTGGGCAAAGAGCAGTGGCTCTCACTTTGAATCATCAACACATCACTTCAAAGGGGCAAGATTTGCACTATGAGGGTGGTTGGGTTCCGTTTGTGCATCCCAAAAAAGATGCTATTTTTTGTTTAGCCAAGCAGGTTGTAGAGTTTTTAGGGTTGCAGGGATATGTGGGGGTTGATTTGCTTTTGGGATCCGACACAGTTTTCATTATTGAAGTTAATGCGCGATTAACAACATCCTATGTTGGCTTGCGACAAGTTATGACGTTTAATATTGCACAAGCTCTCATTGATGCCGTCGTTGAGGGTCAACTGCCAAATTGCCTTAAAACTTTGGGTGTAGCCTGCTTCTCAAAAACCCCTCTGCCCAAGTTGTCTCCCAAAACCTATCTTAGAGCCGCTAGGCACCCAGGCATTGTTGTGCCGCCTTTCCCCTTTGTTAGCACCCCTCAAAATGCCGCACTACTTTTGGGGTATGGAAAATCTATATGGGAGGCACAATATTGTTTAGAAGAAATAAAAAAAACCCTAACACAGGCTAATCAATGAGGTAAACAGGTTGGCTGCCTTTTTGGGCTTAGACATCGGAGGGGCGAACACCAAAGCCGCTCTATTGAACACAGAAAACAAAAAAATAACAAATTATAGAAGCATCTCTAAATATTTTCCCATGTGGAAAAATTCACAAAATCTCCCAAACCTCCTATTAAACCTCAAAGAACAGCTTAGCCCAGCCCCCTTGGATGCTTTAGCCATAACCCTAACCGCAGAGCTATCCGATGCTTATTCTACCAAACAGGCCGGTATCTCTCATATCCTCTCCTGTGTTACACAGGTTTTTTTTGATATCCCCTGCTATGTTTTAACAACCGACGCTAAACTTTTACCCCTCGAAGCGGTTTGGAAGAATCTTTTAGAGGTTGGGGGGGCAAACTGGGCCGCAACAGGCTGGGTGATAGCACAGTATTTCCAAGACGCGGTTGCTCTGGATGTGGGAAGCACCAGCACAAGCATCATCCCGATCATCAAGGGCAAAGTGGCTGCCCAAGGTAAAGGGGATCTTGAAAAACTTGTCTGTGGCGAGCTTGTTTACACGGGCAGTTTGCGCACAAACATCGCCGCTATAGTACAGACCCTACCCACAAAATATGGGCCAGCGGGGGTAGCCTCCGAGTTGTTTGCCCTCTCAGGGGATGTGCATTTGGTGCTGGGCAACATTTCAGAGGCGGCGTATAGTTGTGAAACAGCTGATGGGCGAGGCAAAGCTTTGCCAGAAGCCTATGCGCGACTGGCCCGAGTGGTCTGTGCAGATACACAGCTTCTATCAACCCAAGAAATTCATGCTATGGCAAAACATATATATGCTAAGCAAATCCGCCAAATCACCAAAGGGTTGGTTAAAGTTTATAAGTACACAAAGGCTCAGAGTGTAAACCAAGTTCCAGTTGTTGTTATGGGGGTGGGTAAAACTTTTTTGGCTCACAAAGCTGCAAAAAAAGTGGGTGTGGATGTTATTGTGGATTTAGATACTTTGTTACCGATAGGTGCGGGGGTGGCTGTTCCTGCGTTGGGTGTGGCGTGGCGGGGGGCCTCAAATGTTTTGGGGGAAATACCTGTTTGGACCTTTCGGTAGTTAAAGTTGGGGGGAGTCTTGCGCGGGATCCCAAAAAACTTGGGTTGTTGTGCAAGAAATTAGGTGCTTTGTCTAGATTGCATCGTTTGGTTGTGGTGGCGGGGGGTGGGGAGTTTGCAGATACGGTTCGAGCGTTTGATCAGCGGTTTGGTTTGTCGGCAAAGACTGCTCATCAGATGGCTGTTTTGGGTATGGATCAGTATGGTATGTTGCTTGCTGATTTGATTCCTGGTGCGGTTTTGGTGCGTAGTTTAGGTGAAGTTTGGGTGGGTTTGTCTGGGGGGTTGGTGCCTGTTTTTTTGCCGTCGCAGTTTATGTTGGGGGAGGATCCTTTGGAGAATTCTTGGGCGGTTACTTCTGATTCTATTGCGCTCTATTTTGGTGGGGTGCTTGGTGCGCGGAGGCTTTTGCTTGTAACTGATGTTGATGGGATCTATACTGGTGATCCTAAGGTGTGTTTTGATGCGGTGTGGCTTAAGGAGGTGTCGGTGGGGGAGCTTTTGGCTATGGGTCGTACTAGTGTTGATGTGATGTTGCCTAAGTTGCTTTTGAGGTGGTCGCTTGATTGTTTTGTGGTTAATGGTTTTTTTCCTGATCGGGTTGAGGCTGTTTTGGAGGGTCGGGATTCAGTTTATACGTTGATTCGTAGGTTGTTTTGAGGATTTTTGAGTGGGTGGTTGTCTAAAAATAGTTTTTGTGTTTTTGGTGGAATGGATGGAGCATTTTGTTTCTTTTTTGTTTTTTGAGTTTTGCTAGTTTGGGGCAGTTTGGTGGGGTGGTGTTGGTGGTTGGTGGTTAATTAATTTGTGTTAAGGTGTTTTGTTTTCAAATGGTGTGTGTTTGTGTTTGTGTGTGGGGTTTGTGGGTAGTTTTGGTTATTTGTCAATCAGGTGGGTGGGGTCAATAAGTTTTGTTGCGGTATAATGTTGTATGGAACTTAAGGGAGAACATAAGTGAGTTTAAAGAAGGAAGAATGGGTGCACCTACCTAAAATAGCGAAAGGCCGTAGTTTTGGTGTGGCGTTTTATGTTCAGTTTGCGTAAAAACTCTGATAAAATTCGTCAAGGTCACTACATACAGTAATAGGGCGGGGTATGTTATCTGTGGTGTTTAGTTGTTGTTTTTGATTTTTTGTGTAGTTTGTTTTGTGTAGTTTGTTTTGTGTTGGTTGGGTTGTGTTTTTTGTTGAGAGTTGAATGTATGCGTTACGATTGAACCGTTACAAATAATTAATCATGTGGGAGGTAATTTTAGGAAATTTGGGATTATCCAAAAGGGGTATCTGTTAATGGTAGTTGTGTTCAAAAGGAAGGCATAGTGAGAAATATCAAGAGGTGAGAATTAATTATGTATTTCTATTTTATTCTGTTACAAAATTAATGGATTAGTGGGTTTGTATGAATGATCAAGAGTTAAAACATAGAGTAAATCAGGTAATGTATGAGTTGATGACCGCAACAGGGGTACTTGTGCTTGTGGATGTTATGCAAAAAGTTGGGGTTTTGACGAGGAGACTTATGAAAAATGGTGTAACGGTAAGGTGGATTATTTGGGGCGGGTTTGTTTTTGTAATTTGAATAAATTGTCTGCGCTTATGAAGGAAATAAGGGTTTTTGCCAAGAAGAATGAGCTTAAGCCCTCTTGGACGTATTATTATGGTTGGATAAAAGTTAAAGATGAAAAATTGTGTTTTAGCAAGTCGGGCAATGAGGATATTGAATGGAGTTATGTTACTATTTACATAAGTTGCAGATTGGTAAACGAGTTAAAAACTGAGAGAAACCAATATTTTTCTTGTTTTTGAGTTTTGAAAATTTGTTTACGGTATAAATAAGTGCAAGGTTGGGTGTTGCGTTTGGGTGGTTGGGGGTTGTTTTTTGTTTTTATTGGGTTTTTGTTAGTTTTTGGGTAGTGGGGTGGGTTTGTTGTTTTTTGGTTTGTGGGGTTGCGTTTTGTTTGGTTGTTTAGTGCTTTCTATGAAAAAACGATTATCTTGGGGTGTTTTTTTATTGCACTTCAATGGAAATTTGTTTCATAAGATTTGTTTGTGGTGGTGTTGGATTTGTTTTTTGTTGGTGGGGTTTGTGTTGGGTGTTGTTGTGGTTGGTTGGTGGATGGAAATAAAAATGGAGGGGGTGTGGTGTGGTTGGTTTATATTTTTTGTTTGTCTATGACTTGTCGTATGGTGTTGCCGCAACAGTCAAAGATGGCGATTGTTAGTTGGGTTCGTTTGCCGTTTTTGTCAGGTTTGCCGGCCATTTTCCAGGTTTTTTTTGTGTTTTTTATTTCTTTTCCACAAGTTGGGCATTTTGTCATTGTTGCTTCATCTCATAAACATTATTCATATGCATGTGTTTAAAACAGTTTCCGTTGTTTTTAACGGTTTGTTTAAAACATATGTATTATTGTTTGTGGCGAAATGTTTGTTTCATCAGATTTTATATTAGTAGGCGAGCTCAATGTACGTTTTTCTGTCCGATTGGCTGTTCACACGCCAATTACCTGAAAAATTGTTTATGAACATAAATCTCCAAAAAAGCACAACAGTGCACTTTTTTTACTCACACCAGTCAATTTTTACATCAAAATAAACAATAATTGAGGTATATGCATAATATATCAAACAATGTACTTCTAAATACGTTAAATATTGTAATCGTCGTAAATTTCTAAAAATTAATGTGTTGCTTATGTCTTTGTTAAATGTCTCCCAATCCAGACTGCGCAAAAACTCGATAAAATTCACCAAGACCACTACATACAGCAATAAATGAGGCGATATGCGCTATCTGCAGCGTTTAGTGCCATTGTTTTTTGACTTTTTGCGCAGTCTGAACTCACATAATGTACCCGCACTTAGAGGCCTGTTTTGAAATTGTAATACCGTTCCTGATAGTTTGTGCTTCTAAGCTGTTGCTTTGATCTGTTTGGTTTGACTTTCTCTCATACAACCTTAGGTTTCAATCAACCTGAATGGTGCGCATCGACGGGTGTGAAAAACCAATCTTAACTGCCAAGAACTCTATTAACCATGTCTTTATCTATGCCTGCAATGAATAGTTTTTTCTTTCTCGAAGCTATTCCACAAATAAGCTCAACTTTTACATGGAAAAGTTTAGTGAATTCTTTGAGAATTTCTATATTAGCCTTACCCTTTTCAGGTTCTGATGTCACATATACAATAATTTCTTTATTGCTTATCTCTACTTTAAATTTAGAACTGTTAGGCTTGACAAAAATGGTGAGAATAACACCTTTTTTTACCTCCTCAATATTCACGGTGCTATACACTCAGGGGTACTGGGCGGCTCAGTTTTTCGTTGCTGTTCAAGAGCCCAGCTGAACTTACTGCGCAACGTTGCAGGATAGAATTTCTCGATATCAAACTTTACTTTTTTTGCCCACTTTACATAAGCAGTCGGGTCAATATAGCTCTTAAGCGAAGTACCCAAATTATACTCACGAGTAAGTTTAGTAAGTTCCAAATCAAGTTTAGCACGCTCGATACGGGTTTCTAGGGTATCAATTTTTTTCCCCTCTTTCTTTTTATCTTCTAAATGTTGCTGGAGATTTTTGATAGCCATCTCTTTGTCTGCGACGCGCCGATCAAAGGTAGGTGGAATTTTACGTTTATGATTTGCTACTTCAGCGACTTTAAAATTCGCCATTTTAGCAGCGAAACTTTTCTTATAGTCCGGGTCAGTTTTAGTTACTCCGCTCTTTTCCAACTCTTCTCTAACAGTTTTGGTACATCTCCAAGTACGGAAAACTTTTGCAGTTAATTTCGACATTTTTTCTGAAAGGAAACGGCTGACTTTTTTACTATCAATACCCTCAAAGAGATACTGTTTACTTGTGTCTTTCATAAATTCCTCTAAGTTACGTATAACTGCGGGTGGTGCCTGATACTCTTTTACCCATCGAACGCTGTCCTTGCCTAAAAAGTCAAAATGAACAACATTACCCTCAATTTTAATATGTTCTGCTCGAAGTGTGATAGCGCCCACTGTGTCTGCTTCATCAGGATCTTTTTCGTCACCCACCCTCATATTTGGTACAAGGATAAGCCACGACACAGTTGCAACTTTACGGCGGTCTGATTCTTTAGCATCGAGGTTTTTTAAAATGTGTTTTTCTATAACATTGATTTGTTTGCCCAAGGTTTCGGCTTTCTGGAATTTTTCTTTCTCTCGATTCTGCTTGAGAAATGCTGTATCGCTAAACCACACGTATTTGACTTTACCTGTGAGCTTGTCAATCCATTTAGCGACATACATCTTGTCGGGTTCCCAGATGATTTTCCAGCATTCCAGTTTGGGTGCATCAGGTGAGAGGTTAAGTGTGATGTCAGCTTGGCTTGGGCCTTCTTTCCATTTGCCCCGTTGAGGATGGTCTCCGCGTCCAGCAAAGAGACAACTGGGTTCTGCTGTCCAGTTGGCGACTTCAAGGCGTTGTCCGTCAACTTCAGCGTAGCCATATTTATCGCGGTATTCTTGGCGTTTAATTTTGCGTTCTTCAGCCTGTTGTTTTTTTGTTTCTTTGCTAAGGGCCTCTTTTTTAGTTTTTTCCTCAAGGATAAATTTTTGCACTTCACTAAAGTCAATCTCGAGGGATTGTTGCTGTTCTTTGTTTTGTATAGCCTGGGGATTATCAATGGCGTCCAGATATTTTGGAACAAAAGACGTTAACTGGTCTGTTTGGGGGTTTTCTTTTTTTAACTGATTAAAAAATTCCTGCATAAAATTATGAGTGAAAACCTTATCCGGTGGCGGAATAGTGACTGAGAGTATTCTACGGCTCCATGCAACTGCCATAGGCTCAGATTTTTCAGTTAATCTGATTTGTTGACCTGCAATTTTTATACTAAATCCTTTTAGGTCGTAGGGCGGAACATATATGCCGTTATGTTTTAGGCTCTTCATAACATGTTTCATAATCTTAACCTGTCTGCGGCAAAGTTTTCTTGGTGTCTTCGCCAATAATGACTTATAACTTTTTCGTTGTTACTTCGCATACAACATCCAATTGCTCCTTAGCGAAACATAAAAACATAGCGCAATAAAAAAATTCAAAGAAAAAACCTCTTTTGCTGTTTTGCTACCCGCTTACTCTGCAGTCTCTTATAAACCTGCTCAACATCTTTACGTTCCACATATCCTTTATGGGGACGAAAACCACCACTAAAACCCCCCGGTATATGCATCAATTCATGAATAAGCACTTTTTCTTTATCCTCCGCAGACATCGAGTCAAAAATTTCTGAAATAACCTCAATGATATATGACGGCGGCAGATTCAACACCCCATGCCAGATTTTCCCTAAACCATGAATACGCGCTATAGTGCGCCTAGCTTTGCTGCCTCGGCTACGGACGCAAAATACATACTGCGGTACCACATGATAGAATTCACACTCCTCTGCTAGCTGGTCAACCTGTTTTTTAATCTCTGGAGCTTCAAAATACTTGATCGGCATTTCCCTCTCTCTTCTCTACCTAGTATATTACTAATTAAAAAGCTTGTTTCCCCCTCAAAGAACATGCATGTCAGCAATCAGTCAACAACACATTTCCGGGTCCCCCGCATTATGCGCATGCCCAACAATCAATACAGCCATGCATACTATAACAACACATACGACCAACTCTTTTAAGGCAAATACCAAACACTCAACCTAACTGATAACCCCTCTAGCTGCTAAAACTCTAGCTCCCAAACCCATCAACCAACACTTCGACAAAACAATAAATCAGATAAACCCGCCCCTAAAAAACACCAAACAACAAATACATCACCTACAGCTAAAGAAACACACCCGCTACACCTATCAGGCTGTCACTGAACACAACTCTAATTCTCTAAACAAATATTCTTATTGGGTAACACAAAAAAACCCAAACCACATTCTAACCCAAGAAATACACAAACCCCTCACCAACAGAAAAGCAGTTTTAACACTACACCCCTAAAACTGACCTTATCTACACTTTATTCTACGCAATCACAGCCTGTGTGATTAAAAATTTATGACCCTTACTATATCGGGTATGCAAAACTTTATAACAGCGCCAAACGTTCTGACTCCTAAAAAGGTAGAAGCAAATGAAATTCGGCACATACATGTTTGAAGCAAAGAAGGTTCCAGGCTTCGAATTTGACCTTTTCCGAGTTAAACCCGAAGTCGGCAGACGAATGCCCCCAAAAGAAGACATGCACAGTAATATCGCTATTTTCGGAGATAACGTAGCCGCCCGATTACACCCCGATTGGATCAGCCAATCCGAACTAGGCCCCGCATGGAGAACCAACGACAACTTTAATGTTCGCTGGGAAGTCCTCTGCGCAACACAACCCGAACACCGGGCTGAACAACTAGACTACATCGAAAATGTTGCACGCAAAAGTCAAGGCATCTGGTTAAACAGTATTCATTTCGCAGAACACGGTCACTGCATTTGTCCCCGATGCAAAGAACTTCAAAAGAAAAGCGGTTTAAGCTGGTATGAATGGCGACGCAAAGAAGTCACAGAATACATGGCACAAGTCAGCGATCGCGTCCGCAATCGAGCAAAAAAACCCTTCATCATTGGTGTCTTACCCGACCCTGTTACCAACTATGAACGGTTCGGCGTTAACTTTGATGACTTAGCACCTCTCACTGACGAATTCCTAGTTGTTATGTTCAGCAAAAACTATGCCACACCTTGGTACTGGGAAATGCTCACACGCAACTTTAAGAAACTCTTCAAAGACGTCAAGCTAAACATTGCCCTCTATGTTATTGGCCCCGGCGACGACCCAAGAGAAACACCAACCCCAAGTGAGTTGCTCACAGTCTCAGTTCGTATGGCACGCGCAGGTGTAGATGGTCTTCTATATCTCACTGACAAAGCCGCTCAAATGCAGGAATTCCAGAAAGCAGCAATTGCCCAAAAAGATACACGGGACCGCCTTGTAAGCTATGGTGGAAAAGCAGGTCAAGAAGTTCTTGATCTAGTTACAAGTTGGGAAAAGATAGTTCAATAAGTATGAAACAGGCTTTCGGCCGTCAACCTTTATGGTTGAACAGCCAAGTGCCCTTTTTATGGCTGAATCGTTAGTGGTTAGGCTGTTAAATGGGTGGGTTCTTGTGATTAACTGAACACTTTCACATATGATAGAGCGTTGTTTTTTGTAATTTTATCTGTTTTTGCCAACGGGTGCTATCAGTCGTGTTTTCCATACCCTTTCTTTTTGCTACTTGACGCGGTAAAACTTAAATCTATCTAGATTCTCGATATACCTAATTATGTTTTATAGGTCAATATACATTCACTAAAAGACGGGATTTACAAAAATAATTATTGTAAATTTTATTAAATGTATCTTTAAATGATTGACGATTAAACACGCAGTTATGTGTTACACCACATAATTATAAAATTTCATACTCGTTTTTTATGAATCAAAAACTAAATTTGCCCACATTTAAAATAGAAAAAATAACATAAAATAACAACATGTGTGCAAAATAATCTCGATTGCTAAGCCCAACACATAGACACGTGTTTCGGGAATGCAGAATCTATGGTAAAACCTTTTATTGATTAATGTATGTAGCTTAGATTTTTATTTTGCGATTCATTGATTTCTTTTAACGATTCATATTGTGCTTCGATGAGAATTTTTAAAGTGTCTATGTTCTTTTTTATATCTTCTATTTCTGTTCCGCTTTGTAGAACTCCAGCTTTAATTACCTGTTCTTTTATTTTGTCAACAGAGACCTCAAGGACCTTAACTTTGAAGGCGAAAATCTGGAGTGTGTAGAGCAGGCTCAGCTGGGAATTAAGGCGTTCTATTCTGTCGAGTTGTATTGTTTTTCTGAGGAATGCTTTAATTTTTTGTTCTTGTGTAGCTTCGGGCTGTTGTTGAAGTTGTTCATAGTGTGCAGTTTGTTTTCGAATGGTTTCTTTGGTTTCATCTGCTGTTTTTTGAACGCGTTTAACTGTTTTATCCAGTAACTCCAATACTTCATCCATCTTTTTGTCCTCCAACTCTAGCTACATGCTCCAAGAACATTAAGGCCTCTATATAAGGTTAAAAATTCTTGCTATTAATTGTTTTAATAAATCAATTATAATTGTTGGGAATATAATTATAGTGAGATGCGGGTTTATAGCGGGAAAACTATGCTTGAAATTGATGGTAGCCAGAAAAGCGGAAGCGGAACTATACTGCGGCTCTCAGTAGCCATAGCCGCCATTAGAGGCTATCCCTTGCACATAACCAATATTCGTCAGCGGCGTCCACAGCCTGGTTTAAAACATCAGCATCTCGAATCAGTTTTAACTGCGGCTAAACTCTGTGATGCAGAGGTAAGGGGGGCCTCATTGGGTTCCTCTGAACTCTGGTTTGTGCCCAAAGAAATTCGGGGTGGTAACATTAAAGCAGTGATTGAAACTGCAGGCAGTATCTCGTTGTTGTTTCTTTCTGTTTTACCTATCTGTCTTTTTGCTCGTAGTCCTGTTTGCTTGCATACGGTCAAGGGTGGTACTGATACGCGTAATGCTCCAACTATTAATTTTATGTGTAATGTGCTTTTGCCGTCATTGACAAAAATGGGTGTAGACGCCAAAATTACTGTGCAAAAATATGGTTACTATCCCAAAGGCATGGGTGAAGCCACTTTGACTGTGAAACCAAATCCTCATTTGAAACCGTTTATATTTGAAACTTTTGGTAATCTCAAAAGTATACACGGGGTTTCTGTTTGTACTTTTCTTGCTGACCGACAAGTTGCACAGCGCCAAGCGCAAGCTGCCAAAACCCTTCTCTCACAAACCAATTATCTGTCCGATATTCAAGTTATCAACGATCAGTCAAATCCAATCCAGAAGGGTAGTTCCATCACTTTGTGGGCTAAAACCGATACGGGTATAATTGTTGGTTCTGATTCCATTGGTGAGATACAAAAAACAGCCGAGGCGGTCGGAAGAGATGCGGCTCAAACACTTATCGCTGAATTAGATGCCCAACCCACAGCGGATGAATTTTTAGCCGATATGTTGATCCCCTATATAGCTCTCTCAGAAGATAACTCAATTCTATTAACCCGCCGTATTACCGAACATATTGAGTCAAACATTTGGCTTATGGAAAAAATGCTAAACACCAAATTCACTATAACTCGTTGCAATAAGCTTTACCGAATTGAAAAAAACTGTTGATGCATATGGTTAAAATTGCGGTTTGCCTAAAGATACCCAAACATCAAGGTGCACAAGCCATTGCGCTTGTAGGTAAAATGGGGTTAATCGATCGGTCTTTGAATATATGTCACGATGAGACTTTTCTTTTTATTCCCCTTCTACATCACCCCACTGAAGTGGAACTAAAGAAACTGGAAAACCAAATAAATCCCAAAACGCTAAGAGAAATCCCGTTATTTCTAAAAGAAGGGATGTTTGAAGAAAAATCCCAACCCTCCAAAACTTTTAAGCAAGCTCTCCAAAGTCAGTTGCCTTCGAATTTATTGGCTGCTTTGCCCCAGGCTTTTGATATTGTGGGTGATATAGTCATTATCGATATTTCTCCATCGCTTAGGTTGCACCAAAATTTAATAGGTGAAGCCATTTTACAGTCTCATAAAAACATAAAAACCGTGCTTGCCAAAGCAGGTGACATTAGTGGTGTTTATCGTGTCCGTGACTACGCTTTTGTTTCAGGGGAACACAAAACTCGTACGGTGCATCGAGAATTTGGTTGTAACTATACTGTGGATGTGGCCAAGGCATATTTTTCACCCCGGCTTAGTCATGAGCATCAACGAGTAGCCTCACAGGTGAAACTAGGCGAGGTTGTTGTGGATTTGTTTGCTGGAGTGGGTCCGTTTTCGGTGTTGATAGCTAAAGAGCAACCGCAGGCAACGGTTTATGCTATCGATTTGAACCCTGATGCGGTGGAACTGCTTAAAATCAATATTAAGGCTAATAAGGTTGAAAGCCGGGTGTTCTCAATATGTGCTGATGCCCGAGAAATCTCTGCTGGGAAGCTCAAGGGTGTTGCTGATCGTCTTATCATGAACTTACCTGAGACCGCTATAGACTTTGTTGATGTTGCGTGTTATGTAATTAAACCTGCTGGTGGAGTGGTTCATTTTTATGGGTTTGTACGTGCCCCTGACACTGTGGCTAATCTTATGCAAAGGTTCACCCAAGCCATAGAACGCAGTGGACGTGTTGTGAAAGAGTTTCTCTATGTTCGTAGTATACGCGAGACGGCTCCGTTTGAGTCACAAATTGTTCTAGACGTCCAAATTCAGTAGTCTAATTATTATCCTACTACTATTATATTGGGTGGTTTGATCTAAAACAGCAAAAATTGAATTGTATCCAAAAATATTTGAAAAATGAGAAAAATATTGTAAAAATAGGTTATTCGTCAAATCAGGTGGGTAGGGTCAATAAGTTTCGTTACGGTATAAATGTTGTATGGGACATGAGGGAGAACATAGGTAAGCTTGAAGAAGAAAGAATGGGTGTACCCACCTAAAATAGCGAAAGGCCTAAAAATAACTAAAAACTCGTAACAACTTGTGACCTTGAATTTTTTATCTTTGTATGGGTTATAGTTGTTATGTTGTTTTGTTTTTGTTGTTTGATTTGGGGGTTTTTGGTAAATTGTAGCGGTTTTAGAGGTTTATGGGGTTAAATTTTGAGAGTTTAGGTTATGTGATTTGGGTCAACTAAAATAGTTTGTCCCAAAGTTTTTCCAGTCACCGTGTTATTATGCGTGTATTGAGTAAAAAGGTTTTTATTTTTGCGCTCCAATGGAGGTGCGTTTTATAAGATTTGTTTTCTGTTGTGTTTTTGCGTAATGTTTATGTGATTTGGGTCAACTAAAATAGTTTGTCCCAAAGTCCCAAACCGTTTTTTCGTCTTGCATGTGTTTGATGTTGGCTGTTTTTTTGTCGTTTGATGTCGGTTTAACCAATTTAATCATTCAATGCGTACACTATGAAGCGCTTATAAAAATCAATGTGCTATAGTGTAAATTATTTTTGTATAGGTTTGGTTTGTTGTTACTTACATTCGGCAGTTTGACCTAAAACAGCCAAAAATTAAATCATGCTCAAAAAATATTCGAAAAAATAAGAAAACCATTGTAAAAATAACCAAAAACACGCAACAACCCGCAATAGA
>JAISPR010000083.1 GCA_031274765.1 Nitrososphaerota archaeon
GCGCATTATCCAAAAACACAACCAACCCCCACGCACCCAAGACAAAAACTGAGTCACAAACCACCACCCAAAAACCACCCCGTAGTTGAATACTCATAACACATAGACACCACCACCCGACCCCCAAACAACCCCCCAGACTGACCAAAAACTAACACAAATCCCAGAAAAACAAAAAAAGAACTGATTTTCTCCGTCCGTTTACACCAAAAACACGAAAAATTCTAGTTTTCAGACAGTCTCCCCCTATAACATTTAAGCGGCGAAATTTTCATCCCCGCTTAATGTCTTCAACTTGTTTACCTCGCAAAACATACCCGTATTCGCGTATCCGGGTCTTTTTTTATGCCGCATTCGTCAATATAGGCGTGATTTGCTTCCGGAATCTTGTTTAGAAGCTCTAGATAGATTTGTCGTTTTTGGGGGGATTTTTCGCTATAGGTGAATGCTTTTTTTACGGGTTAATTTGTGCTTGACTAAAGCGTTGTAAACTGAAGAGGCTTTACAGTTGAATTGCTGGGCGATTTCTTTGAGGCAGGCATCGGGGTGTTGTTCTGTGTAGGTTTTTAGTTTTTGGGGGTCGATTTTTCTTTTGCGGGGGCCGTGTTTTTTGGGTGTTAGGCTGCCTGTTTTTTGTTTTTGGGTTAGCCAGTTGTGGTAGGTTTTGTTTGTTATGTTGAAGGTTTCGCATGTTTGTTTTATGGTGTGGCCTTTTTGTTTGTAGGCTAGTGTTGCTTCTCGGAAATCTTTACTGTATGTCATAATAAATGTTATAATGCAACGTAAAATTTATACTAGACTGCTATAAATTCCAGGCAACAATCATTTTAGGAATTTCCACCCCTAAATTATGGGTTAAGTAGGTTTGTCTTGTTTGTTTAGTTGGAATTTAAATTTTCGGGTTGGTTTTGTTCAGCAACTGAGCTGTAGGGTGTATTTAGAGAAGTACTCATGTGAGCTAACACACCCTTTTAGAAAATTAACTATGGAAATTAACTGTTAGGACATACATTTCCATATCCATGGGTAGGGTAATGTTTTTAGGTGCTACATTAGTTTTGCTAAAACAAATATTAACAGTGGGATGATTGCATGCAACCTATGGCTAAAGAGTACAAGTTCACCGAAATCGAACAGAAATGGCAAACGAAATGGGAAGAAATGGGTATCTACCGTTATGACTGGAATGATAAAACTCGCCCAACCTATAGCATCGACACACCGCCGCCCTACCCGTCTGGTGAACTACATATGGGTAATGTCCTCAATTGGACCTATTTTGACATTGTTGCACGTTTCAAACGCATGCAGGGCTTCAATGTACTCTTTCCTCAGGGCTGGGATTGCCACGGTTTAGGCATAGAAATACAGGTGGAAAAAGCTAACAACATCCGTAAACGTGATTTACCCCCTAACCAGTTTCGTGACATGTGTATGGCACTAGTTGGAAAATACATCGCTATGATGAAAGAGGGCATTTTAAAACTCGGGGCGTCTATTGACTGGACTACTGAATATCGGACCATGGATTCTGATTATTGGCGTAGAACACAACTAAGCTTTATTGTCCTCTACCAAAAAGGCTACATGTATCAGGGTACACACCCTGTTAACTGGTGTCCCAGAGATGAGACAGCCATAGCTGACGCAGAAGTCGACCACATCAAAAAAGAGGGCAATCTGCACTACATCAAATTTCACTTAGTAGATAGTGAAGAATACCTCTTAATTGCCACATCTCGCCCAGAGTTTATACCTGCCTGTGTCGCTGTTGAAGTTAACCCTAATGATGAACGCTATGCCAGATATATTGGCAAACAAATCAAGGTACCACTTATGAGCCGAAGTGTTACTATCATTGCAGATGAAGCGGTTGATCCTAAATTTGGCACGGGAGCAATGCAGATCTGCACGTATGGCGACAAAGAAGATGTAAAAACAGTCATAAAGCATAAACTACCGGTTATCCGCCTAATTCAAGAGAATGGTCAAATAAGCGAGGCAGGTTACAAGTATGCAGGGCTCTATGTTAATCAGGCCCGTGCCGCTATAGTTGAGGATCTCAGAGTAGGGGGATTTCTTGAGAAAAGTGAGAAAATTCAACAAGAAGTAGGCGTATGTGACCGTTGTAAAACCCTTGTGGAAATTCTTGAAGTTAAACAGTGGTTCATGAAAACTATGGAGTTAACCAGCAAAGTTGAGGAAAACGCTACGGCTATTCCCTGGTACCCCGATTACATGAAAAATCGGCTTATTGATTGGGCAAAGGCTCTGGACTGGGATTGGGTCATTAGTCGTCAGCGTCTTTTTGCCACGCCGATTCCAGTGTGGTATTGCAAAAACTGCAATGAACTCATCGTAGCTAAACCTGAGTGGATACCTATAGACCCCAAATTGGAGGGCCCAAAGATTGAGGTATGCCATAGATGTGGCAGCAAAGACTTCAGGGGCGAGCAAGATGTCATGGATACTTGGATGGATAGTTCAATTACTTGTGCGGTTCATGCGGGATGGCCTGATCGCCCTGACTGGAAACAGTGTTTCCCGGCAAGCATACATCCTTCGGGCACCGATATCATCCGCACTTGGGCGTATTATCTTATGGTTCGTCACCTTGCACTCTTTGATGAGCGGCCCTTCAAGGGTGTTCTCATAAATGGTATGGTGCTTGGTGCAGATGGAAGGAAAATGAGCAAATCATTAAAAAATTATGTCGCTGCACCAGAAGTTCTTGCCAAACACGGTGCCGATGCAACGCGACAGTGGGCAGCAGGCGGAGGTGCAACAGGCTCAGACATACCCTACCGCACACAAGACGTTGAGTATGGCAGGCGTTTTCTTGTTAAACTCTGGAATGCCGCGGGGTTTGCAAACAGTCTGCTATCTACCTACGACCCCAAGATACCATCAGAGTTAAATTTGCAACTGCTTGACAAATGGATAATAAGCAAAACAGAGAACTTGACCAAAAAAGTTACAGAAGCCTATGAACGGTGTCAGTTCAATATAGCCGTGGAAGATATCCGCAACTTTACCTGGCATGTTTTCTGTGACTTTTATTTAGAAGCCATAAAAGATCGCCTCTACCGCCCCGACGTCTATGGCAAAACCAACACCACCGCAGCTCAGCATACCCTCTATGAGGTACTTTACCGATTGCTCCAACTCTTTGCCCCCGTTGCACCGCATTTAACAGAGGAAATCTACCAATATATGTATCAAGACAGCAAAGATTATGTAAGCATTCAGGTTTCACCTTGGCCAACATTTAACCCTGCATTGACTGATGAAATCACTGAGCGCGAAGGAGATTTAATTACTGCCATCATGAGTGAACTACGCCGTGATAAAGCCGAAAAAAAACTCTCATTAAACGCACCTATAAAAAACCTAATCATCTGTGCCGAAAACAATGAGGTAAAAACAATTGAGAAAGGAATCACCGATATAGCCGCTACCCTTAAAATTGAAAATGTTTCAATACAAGCAGAAAAAAAAGAGGGCCGACAAGTCGCTCAGTACAAGGTTTTCATCAACCCTCAATATTGAGGTAACAAGCATGGTTAAAACGGTAGGGTTGATTGGGGCGGGCGCCATTGGCACTGTACTTGCAGAGGCTATCGAGCAAAAATTGGTGAACTGTGATGAGTTAGTGGTTTTTGATATTGAAACCACTAAGGTAGAGAAGCTACGGGCCTTAGTTAAATTCCCAATTAAAACAGCATCAAACATAGATGAGCTGCTTGCTACTAACCCAATAGTTATTGTGGAAGCAGCAGGGCAGGGGGCCGTGCGCGAATACTACCCCAAACTCATAGCGTCAGATGCCGAATTGATTATTATGAGCACCGGAGCCCTTTTGGATCTTCAGCTAACACCCAAAGTGCATTTTCCAGCAGGAGCTATCGGCGGACTCGACGCACTTCTAGCAGCGGCCAATGCAGGTATAAATGAGGTTACACTAACCAGTCGTAAAAGCCCCAAAGTACTATTCAAATCCAATACTCAAGAAACTCTCATCTATGAGGGTTTTGCAGAGGAAGCCGTAAAATTATTTCCCAAAGAAATGAATGTTGCAGCTACCTTGGCATTAACAGTTAAACCCGTAAAAGTTCAAGTTCGCGTTATTTCTGATCCACAGATCACACGTAACACCCATGAAATCTGGGTCAAATGGCACTATGGAGAGATGCAACTAAAATTTGCAAATCAACCTCATCCAGATAATCCACATACCAGTGCACTAGCAGCATGGGCAACCATACGACTACTACAAGATCTACTTAAACATAAGGAGATCTCCCAAACCCTGTTTTGACTACATTTAAGAATACTAGACCTTAGGCGTTATTTCTCTTGAAATTCTGGCCCAAGAAAACACACACTCCAAATCCCCAAACCACCAATAACCCAATATCAGACTGCGCAAAAACTCCGATAAAATTCACCAAGACCACTACATACAACAATAGATGAATGGATATGCACTACCGGTAGTGTTTAATGTCATTGTTTTTTGACTTTTTGCGCATTCTGAGATTCAAAAATTCACAAACCCACACACAACCTCAACCACAACACCACAAAACCAAACCGATTCCCAAACACACCCCCAAACTGTCCAAAAACTAACAAAAATCCCCGAAAAACAAAAAAAGAACTGCTTTTCTCCGCCCGTTCACACCAAAAACACAAAAAAGTCTAGTTTTTAGACAGTCCCCCCAAACCTAAAACTCCCTCACCCAACATAGTATACTCACAAACCACCCACTCAAACACCAACACCTCATTAAACACCCTCCTCAAACAACAACACCTCCACCACAACCCCACACTACCCCACCCAAACTCTCACACTCAAACAAAAACACAAAATCAAACCCCAAAAAAATCCCCCCCAGACTGTCCGAAAACTAACAAAAATCCCAGAAAAACAAAAAAACTGTTTTTCTCAGTCCGTTTACACCAAAAATACAAAAAATTCTAGTTTTCAGACAGTCTCCCCCACCCCACAATAACCCAAACCCCCTCCACAACAAACCAATTTTAGCAAACTATACCAACGATGCTTAAACAAACAATAATCATACACACCACCACTAACAGGGCAGATTTGTACACAACAAACCCCTTAGCATCTACAGCTAACTGAGCTTTTACAGTGTATTTCTTTTTCTTCCCACTATAAAGTGATTTTTGTTTCTTTTGCTTTTAGGACGAGGAATTTCGGTTATTCGTCAAATTAAGTGGGTGGGGTCAATAAGTTTTGTTGCGGTATAATGTTGTATGGAGCACTAAGGGAGAACATAAGAAGTTTAAAGAAGGGCGAATGAGTGTACCCACCTAAAATAGCGAAAGGCCGGAATTTCTTGCTCGGCAACATCTATGTATGCATTGAATCCGGGTAAAATCTCTTCTATTTCCGCTAAGGTTTGGAGACGTTTGATTTTGCTGTGGATTTTTGTTGGAGTGGGTAGTATGTCTTTTAGTTGGAGTTTGGGTTTGTGTATGTCTTTTAGGACGTTACTTTGATCTAGGTCAAAGAGGACGCCTGTGAGTGTAGAGGTTATGGGCAACCTCCGGAAACCCATTTTTTACCCCTAAACAGGGCGTATAACAGTGTTTCAAACCATATTTAGAAGGTTTTCGGAGGTTGCCTATGTATGTCGGTAGTAGATGAGAAACATTAGGAGTCTGTTTTGGAGGGTTAGTTTGAAGGGGTGTTTGGCGCCTATTTGGTTTTTTTTGTTTTTTTGTTTAGTTTTTGTTTTTTGTATTTTTTGTGGGTGGTGTTTGTTTTGTGGTGGAGGGTGTTGAATTTTTTGTTTGTAGTCTTGTTGGGGTTTTGAATGTTTTTGGTTTTTTGTTAGTTGGTTGTAGTTTAGCATGGTTGTTTTTTTGTTGTTTGTTGGTTTGGGATATGTTTGTTTGTTATTGGTAGATATTGTTGGTTAGTGTGTTGTGGGTTTGGGGGTTGTGTTTTTTCTTTGTTATTGGTGTATTTTTGTTAAAATTTTGTTGTTGATCTGGTATTTTTAAGCATAAATAAGTAAATTATGCCTAAGGTCTAATGAAAGTTTAGAGACACCAAATTATGAACGGACACGCCGCCGCCTAAAATACACCAACAAAACCGCCACAACAACCCCAACCACCACACCCAAAACCACCAAAACAGAAAAAGTTAAGAACGAAGCAACCCACGAAACAAAAGATGAACCAGAAACAACCGTAAAAGTAACCGTTTCCGAAACCTCCACATTACCAAAAAAATCCTCCACAAACACAACCACACTATGAACCCCCAAAGACAACCCCGACAAAGACACATTACCCCCAACAGACACATTACCCCCGCCATCAACACAATAAGACAACAAACTAAACGGCCGATCCACAACAAACTCCAAATCCACCCCATCCGACTGATCATACACCCCCTCACTCAACGGCGAAACCACCTCAACCAAAGGCACCGACCGATAACCAAACGGCACATACACCTCATTCAAAACACTATACACAGCCTTTTCAGAATACCCAACATAGGTACACCCTCCAATTACATACAAAAGATCATCAAGAACCACCGCACCAAACTCAACCCGAGAAGTAGGCATAGCAGCACCAATACGCCAAGTATTATCTGCAAAATCATACGCCTGATTAGTTATCACTTCCCGAAAAGTACTGCCCGGCGATTGACCTAAGAAATACACCCTCGGAGGAGCAAAAACACCCGACGTCACCAACCCCACACCATAACAAAAAACCATAGGCCCCACCGCCTCCTCAACCCAAACATCAAGCATCGGATCATACACCATAACCTTTGGCTCAGAAGGACCATAACTAAAACGAACACCCTCCACGGGAAGATAAGGAGTTCTAGAACAAAATTCACCTGTAAAAACAAGCTTACCATCCACAACAAAAACAACCGGACGTGAAGCAATCCCCGAACCCCCAGATATGACGCTCTGGGGAGTTACTGGCATCAGGGCCCGCTCAGTCCACCTATTAGTAGACGTATCAAACATATACAGATTAAAACCATCTAAAATAAAAATTTGTTCCCCGACAACAACCACCGGATCGCTCACCGAGGGCATAGGTGCCTTACGCGTCCATGTGTTTGTAGCAGGATCATAAACCTCAACCAAATCCGAAAGGACAAGCGAATAGAACAAACCCCACTCATCCGCCGGAGTTCTACCAGCTATACCGCCAATACAATAAATCTTGCCCTCGCAAGCCGCTATGGCAAAGTTCGTTCGGGGGGTAGGCATAGGAGCCAAAGTGGTCCAAGTATTAGAGACCGGATCATACACCTCATTAGTACCTAGAATCTTGATAGCATATTGATCTAGGGCACCGCCGATTGCATATATCTTTCCATCTACTGCAACAACTCCCAGCCCAGATCTTGCTTGACGCATAGGAGCCATCGTATGCCAAGAATCCTCAACCAAAGGCTCAGCAGAAACCAAACCCAACCCAACAGCAAATAACCCCCACACAAAAACAAAAACCAACATGAAAACAACAACCCTATTCATACCCAACCCTCCCCCATAACACCACAACGTACAGCATAAACTTTACTCAACACCAACCACCAACCCACAAACCAACCATAACCGCCTCAATTATCAAAAACAACCAAAAAGGGGAATGTGACTAACAGATTACCACCCAAAATAAATTGCATTCAACTGAGT
This sequence comes from Nitrososphaerota archaeon, assembly GCA_031274765.1. Classification (GTDB taxonomy): domain Archaea; phylum Thermoproteota; class Bathyarchaeia; order Bathyarchaeales; family Bathycorpusculaceae; genus Bathycorpusculum. The sequence continues at coordinate 7,722 of JAISPR010000083.1, forward strand.
ATCAGAATATATCGGTCTATTAACCCCATTAGCATAACCATCACTCATTTCTACAAACTCCCAACAATCCACATCCTCATCAACCTCCACACTATGCCAACCCTCAGACACCAAACAATACAAAGGCGAGATCCCCACCCACACCCCATCAACCCAAACATTCACATATGGACGATTCACCTGATTAGTAGAAGTATCTATCTCTAACCAATAGAGATTCCCAATTACAACGCCATAGTTCGGAGACCAGCTACTAGAAACCCCATTCTCACATTGCGCATAAACCCTAACATTATACAGGCCCGAAGTACTCCACACATGAGGTACCGAAACAGATACACCCGCCGTAGTATAGCCCGTTACAGTTTGGGTACCATCTCCCCAATCAAAAATATAGCGTATTCTATGACCATACGAATCAACCGAATAGACATTGAAATTAACCGCTGAACCAACAGCACCACTCCAAGTGCTGCTAACAGAGGGCCAAGTAACCATATGCGGAGCCACAAAATTCCTCAAACAAATATTACTATTACCATACACCACCAACGTACAATTAGTCACCGGCTCAACGACTTCTTCGGGTTGTCCATTTACTATCTTCCACATGGGCCAAGCCGCACTGAAACCAGTGTAAAGACAACTGGTACCAAAATCTTTACCCGACCACTGCATATCACTAGCCCAATTAAGAGCTCCTTTTACAGATACATTATCATTTAAGGCCTTATAAAAAAAGAAAATAACCCATTGATACCACTGAGGAGAACCATTATCGTAGGGGATTTTTTGTTCAAGTGCGGCTGAGCCATATGGGAAGCCTATGTAGCATTGGGGGAAAGCATCGGGAGTGGTATAACCATTCACACTCATTGTTGTTGCAGTAGAACCTGAGGGTACATAGTCTGTCATACGGTGAGTGAAAGCAAAAGGCAAACTTAGCGGGTTCCCCGAGGAGGAAAATCCTTGACCTAAATTCCAAATATTTGCCGACAAACAAGTATTAATGAAAGCAAAATTGACCTTCCCAGCCGGAAACACATCATATACATCCGCATCAAAAACCCCATGACTAAAATCATTATAATTAGAACTTATAGAGCCAACGACTGTTCCCCAATCGTCCTCAAACATATAATGCGCCTCCCCCGAGGGTATATTTGAGGATGGAACTGTACCGAGATATCCAATTACTCCATGATCAAAATCAACAACAGATACATGATCATAATTAGAACTTAAATATTGAGCCTGATAAAGAATAGCCGCCTTATTCACCTCTATACTAGGAAAACCTGCATAACCATTAGCTGATATAAAACAATTATTTGAAAGATAATTTTGAACAGAACTTTGATTGCCGAACTCTCTATCTGTTTTACGCCAACTATAGCTATTGAAGCCGTTTGGTGCGCCGGTGCTTCTTGAGCCCCAAATAACTCCTGCTGATGAGGCATTAGCAGTTTCAACCAAAGGCAAAAACACCATTATAATTAGCAACGAACCAAAAAGTACTGCAAACATTTTAACTGAAACCCGCCTTAACTGCAACACCCCCATCGATTGCCGCCTTTTGAATAACACAGCCATAAACACACCTGACATACCCATAACAACACCCAAAAAAGCAATTTGCATTGGCACGACACTAAAAGATGAAATAACCGGTTCCGGGTAAGGTGTTGTTTGGCCAAGAAAGGTTCCTCATATACAACAATTTTTTTCTTACCCACCACCCTTACCATTCCTCTTAATCTTAATTAACTGCCCATAATCAATCAAACCCAACTGAAAACACAAAGACAAAACATACGTATAATCATCATTACCATCACTAAACACTTCCAAAGGACACTGAAGCGAAGACACGTTGAGGACCATGGCAAGTTTACGTACCATACATAGACACGTTTGCTGGGTCCATTTTCCCACTGAGAAGGCGGTAAATAAGTATGAACGGCGTTTTACGGCAGTGTAGACCCATGCGTCACCGCTTTCAGGCTCAATTTTGTCGCTTCGCTTAAGCGTTTTCTCTTTTTTTTAATAAACGTCCACAACTCATCACACTCATACCGGGATAAGCCCAAATCTTTCATAAGGCAATTACTTACTTCTGTGGCATGCTCTGCCATGGCTTCTAAGAGGTGGCCTATGGTGTCTCTGTGGTGTCCTGTTAGGCGCTCTATGCTTCTTATTCCGTTTTTTTCCACTAGGTGTTTGCATATGTTTGTTATTTGTTGCTCTGTTAGGTGTTTTCTGTAGAGGGGTGTGTTTTTGGTTTGTGTGAAGTATGTGTTGCAGTGGAGGCATTTGTATACTTGGTGTCTTGCGCGGTTTTTGCC
>JAISPR010000123.1 GCA_031274765.1 Nitrososphaerota archaeon
AATAGGCACCTACATAACAGAATACGCCATACCCATACAAGGATATAACGCAAACACACCAAGCATCGGAAAATACCTAACCGCAACCGGCAACGAATTCACATTCTACTACACACCAGTATGCCCACCTGGCCAGACTGCAGTATATTTGGTGCATTATTATTATTTGGATGGGTCAGGTTGTACAACTAGGGTAGCTGTGGATAAGTTTATGGTTGGAACGGTGGGTTCTTTGATAACTGAGTATGCGGTAAGTGTGCCGGGTTATACTTTGCTATCGCAGACAAGTATTACAAAGACGCTTGCACCAGCTGGCACAGACTTTGTATTCTACTATACCAGGTGTTAATTGTTTCAGGCCAATGTCACCGGATTGTAGCTATGGAGGTTCTTCTCCAAGATATCCCCTTGTTTAATGGACCGTTTGAGCGAGTAACGCAAATAGGGTCGTAAGTATACCTAATAGCGCCTCTCAAACGAACTACCTTTTTTTAATCCCAGACTACGCAAAACAAGTTTGACACATACTACTAATATTTACCATCAGTTTGAACAAAAATTTGATCATACCAGACTGCGCAAAAAATCGGCCGTGTCTTACAATTGGCTAACTTTTAACTCCTACGTTACCAACAAAGTGATAACAGGTTCACCCAAACATAAATACTTCTCCATCAACCCCCAATAAACCCCACGACCACAATCCAATTCAACAAAATATTGAACAAAGCCAAAACCCCACGCACCGACCAATGCATCCACTTATACCAAATACGCTTCCCAACTCCCCCATCAGACGCAAAATCATATTATTAGTCCAAGAAACCACCAACTCAGACATAGCCAAACGAGCATAAGGCACCAAATAATTCGCACAATTACAAATAAACTTGACCACACCCCAAAACCCACACCGACCCAACTCCACACTAACCCGATAAAACTCATCCAAAGTCCAATCAATCCGCCACTTCAACCCATCAAAATTCTTATCCGATAAATGCTTCTTAACTGAACTATGCAAAATATGCAAAACAGACGCCATCTCCCCAACAATAGCACTACGATCCACCCGAGGTAATCCTGCTTTCCAAAACCCATACCTATATCCCCTAAACAATGTCGACTACACGCACCATAATGATCTGCTTTCTCTAGTAGGACTTTGCGTAGTTCTGCTTCGTTGTCTGAGACTGCGACTTTGGCTCTGGCTTTGAATTGGGTTGCGGTTTGTTCCCAGGATTTATTTACACTAAGGCTAGGAGGGTTTTTTTGTTTGTGGTGGCGTTTTTTCCTATAATGACGTTGATGGTGTTTTTTTTGGTTTATGCCGTGACATTTGGTTCCGTCTCCTAATTGGAGGTCAAATTCCGGGGTTTTTTGGTTTTGTTGTTTGGGTTTTTTTGTTTGTGGATCTTTTTTCTAAATTTGTTTGTTGTAAATCTTTTTTCAATAAATCTTCCTTCAATAAATCTTCCTTCAACAAATTTGTTTGTTGCAAATCTTCCTTCAACAAACTCCCCGACCCATCCACACCCCCCTGACACTTCAACCGCTCCTCGTTCATAAACCGCCCCACCTTTTGCACACTATTAAAAATCCTACTCTTAGAAACCTTCATCCCCAAACAACTCCCCAAAACCGCCTCAGAATCCCGATACGTCAAATAAGTTGCCAACTCTGCAACCTCAAACTCTAAATCATCTACTGCCCGTTGCCTTGGCAAAATTCCCATAAAGGTCAATAAGGGTTTAAAACTAGTTTTGGTTTCTGTGTCTTTTATTTTTATAAGTTTGAGGGTTATGTCTCCGTGTCTTGTTTTTAGGGTTCTTGTTGTGGTTTTGGTTCGTTTGTAGTGTTTGTTTTGGTTTCTTTGGTAGGTGAGACCGCATAGTTCGTGAATTATTTTTTCTTGTTCTTTGATTAGGGTAGTTTTTAGGATTTCTTTGGGTAGGTTTATGTTTGCTATTTGTCTAGATAGGTTGTAAGGTTATATTGTCTTGGATGTTTATTTGTGTTTGGACTGTTATCATGGGTTTCACTCTTGTTGTTTTGGTTGATAACATAGAGTGGACTCGTTACAGTCCTTAAAAAGTTAGCCAATAACTGGACAGCACCAAAAGTTAGCCAATTGTAAGACACGGCCAAATATTTTAAGGATCTAAGAAGAACCCATATTAAAGTTAAGAGATAAATCATCTCTCTTTTTGGCCTAGTTTCACAAACCTCTTAAGGCTGGATTCTGCCTATCATACTGTGAATCATTTGGGCGTAAACTTTAAAGACCTTATTCCTAGAACCCCAGTTAAACTCGAAGAACTTAGTAGCAAAGTTATAGCGATAGATGCCTACAACACAATCTACCAGTTCCTTAGCATAATTCGTCAGCCTGACGGCACACCCCTCAAAGACAGCACGGGCAAAATCACCAGCCACCTAAGCGGGCTATTCTACCGTACAAGCAATCTTGTTGAAATGGGACTCAAACCAGTCTATGTGTTTGATGGCAAATCTCCAGAACTCAAAGCAACCGAAGTTCAACGGCGGCGACAAATTAAAGCTGAGGCAATGATAAACTATGCCAAAGCACAAGCTATTGGAGATAAAGAAAAAATGCGCATGTATGCATCGGTAGCTACTACCATGAAAGATTATATGGTTCCGGAAAGCAAGCAAATTCTGGATTTAATGGGATTGCCATGGATTCAAGCACCCAGTGAAGGTGAAGCCCAAGCAGCCTATCTAACTAAGAAAGGTGATGCAGATTACTGTGCGAGTCAAGACTACGACAGCCTACTTTTTGGAGCACCCAAACTTTTACGAAATGTCACTATATCAGGGCGAAGAAAACGGGGAAAAACCTTCATCGAGGTGGTTCCCGAAATAGTTGAACTACGAAAAGCCCTTGGTGACTGTGAGTTGTCTTATGAACAACTAATCGATGTAGGTATACTAATTGGGACAGACTTTAACCCCGAGGGTATTGAGGGCATTGGACCTAAAACTGCACTCAAACTTATCAAACAGTACAGCACTCTCGAAGCCGCCTTACCATATATCAAAAACGTCTCTTTTCCGTGTGAACCCCAATTGATAAAACAGGAATTTCTAAATCCCAAAATCACTAACGACTACAAGCTTGATTGGAAAGGCCCTAACGAACAAGGTATAATAGATTTTATGTGCAGTGAAAAAGAGTTCGGAGAAGAACGTATCAAAAAATCAATAGAACGTATGACCGCTGGAAGTAAAAAAGCAAAAGCAAAAATCTCATTGGAAAAATGGTTCGGATAGCGGGGGTTTTGACAAACTTTTTCAGGTTATTTAACTCAAGCGATTGCTTTGCATATGTGCCTGAGTTTTTCATTTTTTTCTATTGAGAACCCGCTTTAAATAATCAAAAAACAAACCACCCACAACCAAAAATAAACAAAAAATACCCCACCAATCGGCTTTGGATCATGTTGCTAACTAGTTTATAAGCAACATCCCGTATACTATCTTCTTAATGACGACAACCATGGTAAAGATAACAATAAAATGTATACCTTGCAATAACGAAAATACAGTAAAAATAAGCAAACAACCAAACAACACCCCACACTACAAATACAACAACTACCAAAAACCTTCCAAATCCAAACACACAAACAAAAACACACTCCCTCAAACCAAACTATCAATAACAAAAATATCCACAAACAGCAGCAGCATACGAGACACCGCACGCATCTTAGGCATTAGCCCAAAACTGTTCTAAAAGTTTTAAAAAAACAAAAAACCACCAAACAAACACAAACCCCAAATACACCAACCGCACCAAACCCCTCACCACACGTCTAGAAATGGATGAATGTGGAGCAGAGTCTATTGCAAAAAAACACCCTGCTGGTTGTGGCATGCCATAGATCATGATACGGGTGATATTGTAGCGTATGTTTTTGGGACGCGTAGTAGTGAAACGTTAGAAGAGCTTGGAGCGTTGTTAAAAGGGTTGAATTTGAATATAGTGGGTGTATTTTTTGATGATAATTTTACGTATCATGAAGTTATACCTGCGGATATTTTGCGTACGGATAAGTGGAATACGCAGCGTATTTGACGTAAGCATTTGATTTTTCGTGTGAGGTTGAAGCGTTTGGCTCGTATGTCTATTTGTTATTCTAAGTCTTGAGATATGCATACTGTTGTTTTTGGTTTAGTTATAGTTATGTTGGAATTTGAAAATAAATTGATTTGAAACATGACTCAAAAATACATCACCAAATAAGACACCGACTCAGAAATCATCGTAGTTTACACCGAACACCGCTACCCCCACCAGACTGTTCAAAAATTAACAAAAATCCCCGAAAAAATCGAGTAGGAGACCACTCATTAGTTGAGTGGTCGCCCCCTCACACCACCATACACACGCTCAGTATACGGCGGCTCAACGACCCAAACCCAACTTTTCACAACAAACCAAAATATCACATAACCCAACCCCACCAACACCTCATTCGACAAAAAAAGACAAAACCAAACCACCAACAACACACCAATAACCCACACAAGAATCAGCCCACCACCACACCAAACCCAAAAAAACACCAACCCGACAAAAACCACAAAACACACCCCACACAACCCCCCAGACTGTCCAAAAACTAACACAAATCCCAGAAAAACAAAAAAAGAACCGAATTTCCCCGCCCGTTCACACCAAAAACACAAAAAATCTAGTTTTTAGACAATCTCCCCCACAACCCCCCAGACTGTCCAAAAACTAACACAAATCCCAGAAAAACAAGAAACGAACTGTTTTTCTCCGTCCGTTTACACCAAAACACAAAAAATATAGTTTATGGACAGTCTCTCCCACCCAAAAAACACACCACACAAACTCATCACCCACCACCCTACACACACTCCCAACAAATATGCTACAACCATCAACATATCTAACAAACACACACCCAACCCCCTCAAATTTCCCATCAAAACAAAACAAATAAATGTTACCTATCAACAAACTCAACGAACCACCCTGAAACACACCCACACCCAACAAACTAACCAAACCACACACCAAAACCCCACCCCAAAAAAACACCAAATAAACCCAAACACACACTACCCTCAACCATAACTACCAACCACACCCAACAAAACACCTAATTCACCACATCAAAA
>JAISPR010000127.1 GCA_031274765.1 Nitrososphaerota archaeon
TGTAATTTTGGGTTGGTTCGGTTGGGGGTTCATAGTGATGTGGGGGCTTGGAATAAGTTGTTTGTGGGGTTTGTGGCGCTTATTTTTTGTTCTTGTGTGTATAATGTTTTGTGGGAGAGGGGGTTTTATGGGGAGTTTAGTTTTGTTGGTGTGTTTTTGGTTTGTTGTGGTTGAAGTTGGTTTGTATTGGGGACAGTATATTTTGGGTTCTTTGTCTTGTGTGCAGTGGGTTTTGTTTGAAGCGTTTGGTTTATCGGTTCCTGTAGGTTAAAATTTTTTCGGGAATTCAGGATATAAAGCAACACAAAATGAATTTAGAAATAACAACAAAGAATCAGAGAAGAACATTAATTTACTAGGTTTAGATGCGCTTAGATATTTTTCAGTTACCTTTGATGGCCAAAAACAGCAGTTCACCATATTGAAAAGAAGAAAAACATACAAGAACAAAATATGTCACAGAAAAACCAGGGAGTATCGTATAAAATGAGACCGACAAATTTTATTTTATCTCTTTTTTCTTCCATAGTTTTTTGGAAATAAAAGTAGTGCGACCCCTATCTAGTTCTCTCATCCCACCATCTGGCAGGCATCATTGTTTCGAATAGGTTTACTCGCAAAGTTATAGTAGGCTAATATAACTATAAACCGTAACCCCACTGTTTTGGTAATCTAGTACAAAAATGGCAAGAATTCAAATTGCAAAAGAAAGCCAAACATATACTCACGGAATAATAACGGTATAAAGTAAAAGGCGCTCTAAAAACGAGCGTTTAGGAAACAGATAGCTTTCCAAATTTGCCAACGTTGAGTTGCGTTTCGCCTTTGAAGCTGGTTACATAGCCATTTTCGATTTTAACATTGTCACCTACGTTTACCTGCTCAATCTGTTCATTCCACAACGTTAACTTTATGCTACCGGATTCATCTGCTATGATAGCATCAACTATTCGATAAGTTTCATCTTTATATCGGGATTTAACTTCTCGCGCGTCACCTTTATCAACGATTTTGCCTTCCACGTCAACCCGTTTCATTCCATCGACTAAATCTTTTATATCAACCAATTTACTCCACTTCTGAGCTGTTCACTCAACGCTTTTTCTTCTTTGTGTGATATAAATCTTGCCCAATAATTACAACACCAAAAGCCTAGTAATTAACACTAAATCATGAATTGCAAATCAACAGCCGACAAATGTCAAAGATGGCAAGATAGAATAAAAGAGTAGGTGCTTAGACGACACCTATTAGAAGCCATAATAATAGAAGCGTGATGCATACACTTACAGCAGCAATGACAGCACATTTTATGGTTGAGAATTCCGGTTTAAGTTCTTTTATAACAAAGGTTCCCAATGCTCCAAGCCACGCATAAGATACAGCAAACATGATTGTGATGATTCCGCTAAATACTGACAACATCGCATCTATTGCGACTATGCTTACCTGTGATTGTGGGAGAAGCGACGAAACTGCCTCAGCAGGATAATATAACATGGCAAGAGGATCAAAAATTGTGCCAAATGAGATGTCAAAAGGATAATAAATAACAGACAGGACAGCTGAAGCAGCTATACTGACCACCGCTCGTATAACCATCACCACCATAGCAAAACCCATAGCAATGAAGAGAGGTTTCCAAAGAACCGTATTTTTTAGACCCCGACAAATCAAATAAATAAGACCGGTTAAAAACAACCAAGTAAAGAGAAATTGCAAAGCATACACTTGCAAAAACCGCATAAGCAAACCCACACTGTCATATTGCATGGGGGTCATGTATAAACCACCGAAAAACAACGCACCGATACGAATTGTTACATCTTGGCTGTTTGAATAGTCAAATTGAAGCGACAAAGAAGTTATATTGTTCCATTGGGGATTTCCTGTTTCGCTCCATCCTTTTACATCAGGACCCAGTGGGATAACCACCTCGCCCCATTGGTTAACGACTGAAGCATCAGCTAAAGCGCTTGTTAGATCATAGGTAAAATAGTTACTATCCGCAAGCGAATAAAGAGTTAAGGTAGTGTTTTGAGGCGCAGATTTAGGCTGAATCAACTTTAGACCCAGGGTGAGATTTTTAAATCCTTCTCCACTACAATCCACATTAGAAGTGTTAAACAACGATACTGAGAAAGACTTTGTATCAGTAACATCCAACTGGAGACTGAAATTTCCAAAAAGTGAATAGTAACCTAAGGGGTCATTTGGGGGTCGCTGCAGATTGGCTACAAAAACGGTGTTATTATAATAATCGGCTAAATTGTTAGTTATATTCACATCTGAAGTAGCCGTCCAACTAGTAGAGTTAGTAAATGTTTGAATTATACCGCCAACGGGATGGGTCTGTTCCAACTCGATTTTGCTGAATTGACCAAAAATATATCCTAGTTGTAGTCCTACAAAGAGGAGCAAAATAAGGATTACACCAAGATACTTTGGGTTCGCGACGATACGTTTGAATACTTTTTGGGGAGCATAAATGACTTCTAGGATATCGGTGAGAATCAATTTGTTGTTGCCTCCTATGTGGAAACTGCAGGGCATTTATTAAGTGTTATTCACATTACACTCAAAACCAGCAAAAGATTGAATTTTGAGAACCGCCTTGCGATCCCTACGCCTATAATAGTTATTTAGGCCGATTTACAAACCCATAACAGATGATTTTGATACCAAAATTAGGTCAAAAGCCCATGTGCAAGTGCTCATCAAACTTGATTAAAATAGTAATTATGTTTAGGATGCACAATGTTTGTTGCTTTCTTCGAGTTCTTTTCGGGACAGGACACCAAGTTTTAGGGGAGCCTCAGACAAACCTGGAATATATTCCCATTTCCAGAGCCTATTGTTTGTGTCATGCTCGGCCATGGCATGATTTGAAGTGTTGATAAACACCACAGGATGATTTTTGTTCATGAAGTAGTACTTAATGAAACGTTTAGGCGGAGGTGGGGGTGCCTTGTCACCGTGGATGTTATCTGCGTTGAGTTCATGATTATTGCTATAGATACCCTCGAAGACAAAATGGTTGTCTTGGGGGTTTTTTGCTATATGTATTTTGAAGGATTCAATATCCATCACTCGGCCATAGATGAGTCGGCGAATGCACTCGTAGAGAGAATTCAAGATACCGTGCTGACGGAGCTGTTCATTGTTGAAGAGAATTGAAACCTCCATTGTGTAAGAGTTATCGGGGTTTGGAGGGCTTTTGGCACAGTGAACTTCACGTATAAAATTTTTTAAAGCATCAGCACTGGGCTGATATATGACAGGAACCACCTCAGAGGATATATCGACTTGTGCCTTGAGGATGTTGTCTTTGGGTATGGAGGGATGAGTGAATTCGTCAATTATTTCATTATATATGCGATATATTGTTGAGTTTGTGATATCTTTATCTTTTTGGGCCCATTCCCAGATCCAATGTTTGTCGTCAAGTTGCAGAACCCAACGATTTTTTGAGGGCTCTCTTCTTTGAGGGATATTATTTCTAGCGATATAGGTCTCAGTTTGGGGTTTTGAGGGTATGGCTGAGATTTCAAAACCAAGCATGTATCGGAGCACTACATCTTTTTGCATAAAGTCATTGTATTTGGTTTGACTGCTCCGAACCACAATTAAACATTTGTTCTTTAGGGTTCGTGCAATACTGATAGTACAGTTGTCTGAATCCCAGAGCTGTTCTTTTCCGGTCCAAAAAAACTTGCCAAAGAGACCGATTTTCCACCGTTGCTCTTTAACGGTAAACCAGACAATATCAGAAATCACCATAACCCTCCAAGCGTACGTTGCGTAGCTTATTTGTTACGGCTTGATAAAAACCCTTGTAAGAATAATCATAAAAACACATGAAATATAGTCAAGTGGACTCGGTAGCGGAAAAAGCACTCACTAGCCTCTAGCTTAAATTTCCCCGCCTTTGGCCTCAGCGTACCTCGATATCCTCATTGTCCAAAACTTATAGGAAAAAACAAGCTTATTTGGGTTTAGTTCTTAAGCTACGTTAGGCAATATTTTTTGCACTAAATTTCCCCACGGCGTAATGTTCATATCATATCTGTGCTAATTTTTGGGTTTAACGAGGACAAGGTATGAGCCGCGGTTGGATAATCTGCAAAAAAATCTTCAGCTTAGCACTAATATTTAATGCTCTTTTAACCATAGCTTGTGCAGTCAACATCTTATCAAGTGTCTACTGGATTTATCCTGGTTGGAAACCCTTTAGTCCATACCTTATAGATGGCACCATATTTTGGATCATCATCGCTGTAGCGGCTCTAAATATTTTTCCAAGTGCGCTTTTGGGCAGAAAACTTCACACTGGCAGATTTCTTTTCCATCACTACGTCTATGGCATATTTATCATGATAGCAACCGGCGTCTACATCACGGTTTTCATGTCTGAATCATTGAGTACAATTTTTTTGGCCAACAATACCACAATATCAGTGAATGCCGCAAGATTTTTTTTCTTAGGTGGCCTAACATTGCTACTTGATGATCTGCCAGATGTCTCCAAACATATAGAGACAGCACTTAACCGCATGAAAACGGGAGCTTTTCGTATTAGAAAGCTCATAGGGGCCATTCAAATTCTCACAGGAACCTTTGCGCTGTACTTATTTGTCGCAGTCTGTTTGGCCATGAGTCAGATATCAGAATGGGTGACGATAGCTAATTTTATTTTGGCAACCACTGTGTTCATCACCGGAGTCACTGCATTTATTTTTGTGAAAAGAAAAACTTGGGATACTATAGATAAACAGGAAAAAATGCACTAACCGTGTTGTCTACAAAGAGCGGCTAGGGCGGGATAACACCCATGCGGCTGCATTCTTCTTTTAGACTATCACGTATCTGTTTAAGACTGGAACGTTTCTGCACATATTCATCACCATTAATTTTTTCAGTACGTATATCACTGTCTAGTTGGAGCATCTGTGCATTAATTTCCATAATACGAGCCTTGATTTGATCCACATATGAAACCGCTTTTTCTTGTCCAATAGCCTCAGAAGGCGTTAGAGCAGTTTTTATAATACCGTCTTCTATGCGTAAAATACGCGAAGAAACCCGAGCAACACTGGGATCATGGGTAACCATTATGATAGTTTTGCCAAACTCTTGATTGATTTTGACAAGATACTCTGCGATAATTCGTGCATTTGCAGTGTCTAGCTCACCGGTGGGCTCATCAGCTAAGAGAACAGGGGCGTCATTAGCAAGGGCTGAGGCTATGGCAATACGTTGCTGTTCACCACCACTGAGTTCTTCGGGTTTGTGTCCTGCGCGATCTTTTAAACCAACAATATTTAAGAGCTCCTGCACACGTTGTTTGCGTTTATCACGTTTAACACCTGAAGCAACCATAGAAAATTCAATATTTTCCTGAGCCGTGAGGGTTGGAATTAAATTGAGATTTTGGAATATATGTCCAACCATTTTACGCCGATAATCAACAAGTTGGCGCACCGAAAGAGCAGTGACAGTCTTTTCACCAACCGTTACAGTGCCAGCGGTTGCTTTGTCAAGTCCACCAATGATATTTAAAAGGGTGGATTTACCGCTACCGCTGGGGCCAATGATGGAAACAAGTTCGCCAGAGGATATGTCAAGGTTTAGGCCCCTTAGGGCTTGCACTTCAATTTTTCCAGTGTTGTGTATTTTTACGAGATCTCGTACTTTTATATTTAGTCCGTTCATCTTGTTCTAATCATCCTTTCTAGTTTAGTAACATACTGGCTGGTCATGACCAAAACTGCTCCTATCGTAGATGCATATATGAGGCCTACATAGGTACCTATAATGGTTAGAGCGTTGGGCGGGAAAACTAGGTGTTGCGTTACAAGACTGTAGTAGCTGAGGCTCGTGTTGGTTGCAGCTATATTGCCATATGCAACAATGACCCCGATAACTACCCCTAGAATTACTGCAAAGGTTATGATGGCTATGCTTTCTGTGAGAAACATCCACACGAGTTGTCGATAGGATAAGCCCCGGACACTCATCAAGGTTGCTTCACGACTCCGTTCTTTTAGGCTGACTATGGCTATTAGAGCGGTACCGACTGAGGCAGAGAGCACCGCAAATATGAGGCCAAAATTTTGCATTTCTAAAACTTGGAGGGAGCTGTAGGTGTTAAGGTCTTCCATTTCGATGGAACGTTGCCACTGTGCATCAAACGATTCGATGCCATACACATCTAATTTTAGACTTCGGATTTTATTTACAACTTCGGTGCTATTAACACCAGGGTTGAGACTGATGAGGATGTTGTTTGTGAACCAGTTTTCTAGTGTGTAGATGTCGCTGCCAGCAGTCATGTTGAATAGATTTCTTGGCACAAACGAATAAAGGTTGGCAGAGAAATAAGAGTTAAAAGATGCGTAGGGGGTTATACCGATGCCGTTTGTGTCTGGGGGTTCGGGACCAAAGAACCCAACGATTTTTAGCCGGCGGGCACAGGACGTGAAATCAATTGTTATTTCGTCATAGAGTTGGAGATCGAGTTGTTTAGCAACGCCTCGATCAATGATTATGGTGTTGTTGTTTGCTTGCAAGTCGCGAAGCATTTGAGCGACACTTGGACCACCAGTGAACCAACCGTCTTCATAGTAAGCTGAAAGTGCCCATGTGGAGGGGTCTATGGTTTTTACATTCATGTAGCTGTTTCTGCCGCCTATGGAATAGGCAGGAAGCATTTGTTCTATGCTTGCGTTGCGGATACCGGGCACATTTTGAGTGATGTTGTAGAGAATTTCTTGACTTCTTGAGGCGTTAGCGACAAGTACGGTTATATCAGCGCCGACAGTGGTGCGGACATCACGTACGATATAGTCTTCTTGGCTAGCTATTTGGCCAGTGACTTGAACGCTAAGGCCAACGATTAGGGCAATCAAAAATGCCATGGCGGCTAAGCGTCCGGGGTTTCGTCTAACATTTTTTGCGGCTAATGCTCCTAGTTCACCCATGACTGAGGAAATCTTTGTTGCCACAGCTTGGAATTTAGCTGAGTCACGGATAAGTAGTTTTGTGAAGCCCCAAAAGAACAGTAAAGGACCAATAAATGTCATGGAACCGTCAAATAAAATCAACACACTGGCAAACCCAGAGAGAAACATGTTGCCATAGAAAAAGCCCGATTGTGCAATGAGCTCTGAAATGTTTACGCCTAAGAGAAATATAACAATCTTGTAGCCGCCCAATATAAGGGCAATTATGGGAAATATTTTGCGTGAAGGCTTGCTTGAGGGGACATAATTGCGAAGGGCATCAACTGCGGCTATCCGTGAGGCTTTACGAGCTGACCAAAACACTGCAACAACTGCCAAGATGACAGCAAAAAGAAGAGTGGCAACTGCAACTATGGGGTTCAATATCTCAGAACTAAAAAGACGGCTCACATTAATAGCATCCGCATAATACTGGTTTAAAATTAAACCCCCAACGATACCCAATAAGCCACCAATAACCCCTATCACCAAGGCTTCGGTTAAAAACATCCATTGAATTTGCCCGCTTGAAAGCCCCTTAGTTGAGAGCAAACCAATTTCTCGTCTACGAATGTTAAAAGATACATCAGAAACTGTGTAACCCAAATACCAGGCAACAAAAATAATAGGAATCGAAACTAGGATGAAGTTGAAGTACATGTTTTGATATCTATACTCATAATTACCAAGGACATCGCCAAGCAGATTTTGGACATATCCCCAGGAGAGATAATTCCCAAGGACACGGTTTTGGATGTTATTGGACACTTGGTATATTTTACCAATTGAATTATCGATGTCATAGGGGTTTAGGAGATCTTGACGATCTACATCGATGAAATATGTCAGGCCAACTGTGCTGCTGTCCAATGTGGAACTCCACAGTTTCATGAGCGTGTTATCCCAGTCAATAATCAGTATATCGCTTCGATACGCACTAGCATAGGGAGAGATATTAAAATCACCAGCACTGTATGCATAGCCATCATCAGTTAATTCTGCAAATCCAGCCACAGTCAAGTTAACATCAAACTGGGAGTAATTGTAGTATTTTACCTCTCTGAAATCTAGCTGGGCAGTGATTATATCTCCAACAGCAACCCGTTCTGCGAGCTGGGTTCCCGTGACGACATAGGTATAGTTTTCAGGTATGCCTCCTTGGGGTTTGTTTATCCATTCATTATAAATTCGTGAGGTGTTGGGGAAACTGATAATTGGGGTATAGGCAAAATATGTATAGTTATCAGCGGGGAACCCGAGATTCGAGAAAAACCGCGCTATCATATCAACAGATTTAACACCAGATATACCATATGTGTCTTTTATAACCATCGGGGCCTGTGTTTGGTTGAGATCAGCATAAAACAGTATATCAGTTCTAATTGAGTTGAGCTGTTTGTTAAAACTTTGTTCTGCAGCCACATCTGATTTTACCCACATACCGGCAAAAAATGTTGCGGCTAAAGTTATGCCGATTAAAAGTGCAGCAAAAAGTTTCCAATTACGAAATACATGTTTTAGAGGATACATAAACGGCATTGAACTCACTCACTAACCAGCCACGCAACTTGCTTATAAGCCTACATATAGAACACCAACCAAACAGCCCAAACAAACATCAACCAGCACAACAATACAGCACCCAATAGAGAACATCAACAACTCAAACTACTCAAAAAGTCAAAACAATATACCAAATGCTACCTGCAGTGTGTTCTCTTCATTTGTTGCTATATGTTGTGGGCTTGGCGAATTTTATAGGAGTTTTGCGCAGTCTGAACTTATCAATCACACCAAACCACAACTATCAACTGAATGCTCATTGTTTTCGTACTATACACACATATTAGTTTTAACTTGACTTTGTAAATAGTGATTCAACTAAAATATCGGCTGCAACTGACACTATTTTTTACAATCTACATTTTATTGCAAAACATAACTATCCACATTGAATAAAAATTACAATACAACCAACATATAAAAAACAAGAGTTATCATATAAAAACAAACAAAATAAAATATAATAAACAACATGTAACGAAAAATGATAAATAACTTTCAACCGCACATATTACTTACATTCGGCAGTTTGACCCAACACAGCCAAAAATTAAATCACACTCAAAAAATATTCAAAAAAATAAGAAAACCATTGTAAAAATAACCAAAAACACGCAACAACCAGTAATATAAACAATTCAAAATATTTTTTTCCCAAACTGCCAAATATAAGACATTACAATTTTGACGAGAATTAAAGCATCAACAAACCACCACCAAAAATACATAAACCAACAGTCAGAAAGCATTAAATCAACCCAACTCCTAACCTTTGGCATGAAAACTTTTCTGGACCATCTAAAGGAGAAAAACATGAGCCTCTTCACCGATTACTATGAACTCACCATGTGCGCCGCCTACTATGATAACAATAACTTTGAACCTGCAACCTTTGATCTCTTTATTCGTCGCCTGCCTGAAAACAGAAACTATTTTCTCTTCGCAGGTCTAGAAGAGGCCCTGCAGTATTTACAGTCCATCAAATTCACCACTAAACACCTAGTTTATCTAAAAAAACAGGGGTTCCAAGCAGATTTTTTGGATTACCTCAGAAATTTTAGGTTCACAGGCGAGGTGTGGGCCGTTCCCGAAGGCACCATAGTGTTTCCCAATGAGCCGCTTTTACGCATAACCGCACCCATTATCGAGGCCCAGCTTATTGAAACTTTTTTGTTAAATACCATCAATCTGCAAACAATGATTGCCACCAAGGCCAGCCGGGTTGTAGAAGCGGCTCAAGGGAAAGGCGTCATAGAGTTTGGTTTACGAAGAGAACCCGGAATTGATGCAGGTGTAAAGGTCGCACGCTCCAGTTACATCGCGGGTTGCGTGGGAACTAGTAATGTTCTTGCTGGCCTGATTTTTGGTATTCCTGTGTTTGGTACCATGGCGCATAGTTTTATCATGGCCTATCCCAGAGAAATTGATGCATTTCGAGCCTTCTCTAAAACTTTTCCAGACAAATCGACTCTGCTCATTGATACCTATGATGATGTGTCAGGAGCAGAGAAAGCAGCGGTGGTTGCTAAAGAGTTAGCTGGAGAGGGGTTTTGTTTGGGTGGAGTGCGGTTAGATAGTGGTGATTTAGCGGTGTCAAGTTGGAAAATTCGGGAAATTTTAGATAAGCATGGATTGCAGGGGGTCAAAATTTTTGTTAGCGGGGATCTTGATGAGTATAGAGTTGCTGAGCTTTTGGAGAAAAATGTACCTGTTGATTTGTTTGGTGTGGGTACTAAAATGGGAACTAGCGCAGATAGGCCCTATCTTGATGGTATCTATAAGCTTTGTGAAACTCAAAATGTGGATGGAAGTTTTTCGGCTATTATGAAGCTTAGCAGGGATAAAAATACTTTGCCTGGGCGCAAGCAGGTTTATCGTTTCCAAAACAGAGAGGGTTTTTTTGAAAAAGATGTGATTGCTCTTGTTGATGAGCCCTCAGATGGAGAGGCTATGCTCATTAAGGTTGTGGATAGGGGTGAATTGGTGTATAGATTGCCGTCTCTTGAGGAGATTCGGGGGTTCGCGGCTAAAAGTTTAGCTCAACTGCCACGGAAATATAGGGTGTTAGTAGATGCTCCGCTCTATCCTGTTGAGTTGAGTTTAAAGTTACAAAATTTAATTGAGGTGTTAAAGCGGCAGATAGCTGAGAAGGAAAGTATATGATTAGTTGTTGTTTGTTTTGGCGGTGGTTTTTGTATATGCTGCAGTAGTGTTTGTATATGTTGCAAAGTGTTATTGTTGGGTTTTAGGGTTCGCAGTAATAAAGTTGAGTGTTGTTGATGGTTTGGATTTGTTGTTGTGTTTCATAGATTTGTTAGAGATGTTTGTTCCATCATATGGATAATCAAGCTGGTGTGATGTATCTTTTCTGGAAATTATTTTTCCTTTTTGACTTATTTTATTAATCGTTACTTGGCCATTCAAAAACTTAGTCACACTGCCACAACTAAGAGCAGGGTCAAAATCAAAAGCAACAAAAACTAAAAGGTGCCTAAAAAACACACCGAAAAAAACAACCCCAAAATACATCACAAACTACCAAAAAATAATCCCAAAAGATTCCAACACTCTACACACTACAAAAAACAAACTAGCCTCAAGTAGGCCAACATAGACCGACACAGAAAACAAACAACCCAAACATAGACAAGCTAAAACAAGCCTGTCAAAAAGACAACTAAGCACCAACCCTCAAAAAAAATATCGCCACCCGACAAAAAATAAACATACCCAGGAAAAATACACAGGGTCCTACTACAATTGGGAACCCTATCCACCAGTAAACAAAACGCAGAAAACCCCAGATATGAATGCAAACATTGCTTATCGTTGGTACACCGGATGGTCATCATTGTGTATGTAGGTATCTTTGTACCTTGCTAGATGATGTTTCGCGAAAGGTTTTTGCGGTAGGTGAATGTGATGTAGAATCAACAAAAATGTGCACATAGTTTTGGAGTATTCCCGTCAAAATTGTATGGAATTCTACTCAATTAGGACGATTTTAACTGATAATGAAACGTATTTTTGTGCTAATAAACGATGCACAGGGAGATGTATAGGCGGCCTCCGAAAACCCATATTTTTCCAAAGATCGTCTGCTGGAAACCGTGTAATTGTGTTGTTTAGTTTTCTGAAATGGAGTTTTTGGATTTTGCCTATAACATGAATTTGAACAACACTTCAAATAGCATCATATTAAACATATTATTCGCACTATTAATCATAATTAGACTAATGCGAAGATAGAAAAGTTTCATCATCCCCATAATGCGCATAGGTTTGGGTTTGAGGGTTGGAGGAATTTGTTGTGTGATATAATAATAGCCGCATGACGCGTTTAATTTGGGAAGACGGAGTCGCCGTAGGGCATTTGTTCACAAGTTGTGACCTAAGATCTGCTCAGGCATAGTTGTTAGGCAGTTTGGATGGTGATGTCGTTATTAATAAGATAATCCCAAAAGAGAGAGTGATTTCTGGAAAAGACAAACGGGTTGAATATGGCAAACACTTATAGTCTTCTTAGAGGGATTTTATGGCTAATTAAAGAGGACGAGCGTATATGCAAAATCGCCCAGCCATTGTTGCTGTCGGCAGAACCAAGTTTGGTGAGCATTACGGTAAAGAACCCGAAAAGCTCATCGAGGAAGCTTGGCTTGCCGCATCTATGGAGTGTAGCATGGAACGCAAAGATCTTGAAGCCTGCTACATGTCGGATTGTTTTTTACCCATAACCAACAAGTTAGGGCTCGAAGAGGGCTTTCTCTCAGAGCTAACAGAACTACATGTGCCCATGGAGGTCACTCGAAGCTTTAGTGCTGCACTACGGGCAGCCTGCCATGCAATCCAAGCAGGAGTCTACAGTACAGTATTGGTGGGCGGCATCGAAAAGATGACTGACCGCTGGGATAAAATCCGCGACGACCTCATGCTCCTTGATGACCCCTGGAGCTATTTTGCAGGCGGAACCCCTGAATCTAACCATGAACTCATGCTTCGCGCCTACATTAAAAAACACGGCATAACAAATAAAGAGCAAGAGCAATTAGAAATTGCCCTTGCACAGGTAGCTGTTAAAAATCACGCCAATGGGGCCAAAAACAAGTATGCCCAATTCCAGCGTAAAATCACCATCGACCAAGTGCTAAGTGCCCGAAAAGTTGCACATAAACCACTTGGACTCTACGATTTCGCACCAATCTCAGATGGCGCCAGCGCATTAATCCTCACAAGCGAAACCATTGCCAACAAAATAACCAAGCGCCCCATTTTTATCTTAGCAATTGGTGCCGCAACAGATTACCTCAACTACCCCACCCGTGCAGACCTCTCACGCTTTATCGCTGCAGAACTCGCAATGAAAAGCGCATGCCAAACCGCCAAACTCTCAAAATCAGATCTACAACTCATTGAAATAAACGACCAATCCACCATGATGGAGATGGTAAGCCTCGAAGACCTCGGCTTTGCCAAACCCGGCACCGCATGGAAAAACATCTATGAAAGTAGCCAAAACGGACAACTCAGCTATGAATTAGACAACAAACCAGTCTATGTGAACACTAATGGCGGGTTAAAAGCCGACGGTAACCCCTTAGGCGCAACGGGTGGAGCACAACTTTTTGAGATCTATCGCCAACTCCAAGGCGAAGCAGCTGAGCGGCAAGTAAATATTCCAAACGGTCTCCGACACGGGGCAACTGTAGAATATGAAGGATTTGGAACTAAGGCTTATGTAACAATTTTAGGAGAAAAAACACAATGAGCAGTGAACCCATAGAACGACGTGTATCATACTTAGGCGACAGATTAAGAGCCTGCAGATGCCAATGTTGTGGCAAAGAATACTTTGAAGTCCGCGACTACTGCAGTAATTGTGGGCGTAAAAGCTATGGCAAAATGGACAACATCGACCTCTTCTACGACAAAGGCACCCTTGAACTCTGCACCTACATCAACGAACCCACAAATAAATTCACCAAACTCTCCAGCTACGTCTATGGCATCGTATCATTTCACAACGGCAAAATCCGCATCCCCGCTAGACTGACTGACCAACTCATTTCCGACGGCAACCCCCTTGACTTAACCAGCTTAGAAGGCCGAGGAGTCATCCCCCGCTTCCGCAGACGCTACGCCGTAGACAAAAAAGACATTGTTCCCACAATATCACTAACGTTTACCTTAGCCGATGAATACTATCCCCATCAAGAATACAAAATAATTCAGCCCAACAAAGACTATGAATTACCAGGCATCGTAGGCTATGGAGTTTATTCATCAAAGTTTCGCATAAAAGAAGAAGGCATAGAAAGAGCAGTACCTTTCATCGACGAAGATTCCATTACCGCAGCAGTTGAAGCAGGAAAACTAGCACTTATCCACTCAAGCCTTGACAGCATGTTAATTGGGAAAGTCTATGCAGGATCGGAATCCAACCCCTATGCAGTCAAACCGATTGCCGCCAAAGTCGCACAGGTTCTCAAGCTAGGCAAAGAAGACGGAGACGTGCAAGCAGTCGATGCAGTAGACACAGAATTTGCCTGCAAAGCAGCCACAAGCATGTTCAAAGATGCCTGCACATTAGTCAGCTACCCCAGATCAGGTATAGATTACGCAATGGTTATCGGCACAGACAACAGCCAAGCAGCACCCCGCGGATACCCCGGAGGCGAACTTGACTCATTTGTTGGCTACGGCGGTGCCGCCTACATCTTTGGTAAAAAAGATGTCATCGCCGAAGTTGAAGCCTGGTACAGTTGCACCTCAGATACACCAGATTTTTGGCGACGTGACGGTGAACCATATCCCATGCATGGAGGCAGATTCACAGGCGACCCCGCATACCACAAACATGTCCGCAACGCAGCCTCCAAACTCATGGAACAATATAATCTCAAAGCCTCAGACCTCAACTATTTTGTACCCCACCAACCTAACCCCAGCTTCCCAGCACGCATCGCTAAAGAACTGGGCTTTAAAGAAGAGCAATTCATGCCAGCTATCCAAATGACCAAGTTTGGTAATACCTACAGCGGTGCTTCCCTAGTCGGCTTAGCAGCAATTTTGGACATCGCTAAACCTGACGAACGCATCTTGGTCACTAGTTATGGTTCAGGCGCAGGAAGTGACAGCTATCTTTTACGTACCACCAGTCAATTACCCGATAAACGCAATCGACAAAAAATCAGTGTTCGATTCCTTGCTGAAAATCCGTTTGTGGAATACGTTGATTACACGACATACCGCCGACTAAAATCAGGCATGTAAGCATCAAGGAGGTTTGTTTGTATGGAAATTAAATCTGGACATATCAAACGGTTCAAAGAAGTAGGGTTCAAGCTGAGTTTTATACTATGTTGAGCCCATCAATTTTTATATGACACTGTCATAATTGACTAAAGCAAAGAGAGTGACGTTTCCAGTTGACCCTTATCGTTGATGATGCCGGTAGCGGCGACTTGCTTTTCGGCGTTGTAATCGGTGCCTATCGGAAAGAAACAGGTGAATTCAAATATGATTTAGTCGACGTGAGGTTCTATCAAGATATATTTCGTGAAAAAGAGTATCTACAGGAAGCCGCACGTGTTGTAACAAAACTTGTTGCTAAGTTCAATTTAGAATCCGATGAGAATATACACATTTGTCAAGGCTGCATTTTTGATGTTGCCGCAGAGGAACTCCAAAAAGTCTATGGTGCGGATCGTGTCAAACGGGTTCACGTCGAAGGCGAAGCACAACGCCTCGTCGAAATTGCTTATCTTGACGAAATCCGCAATTTAGGCTATGAGCCTCTTGCAGAACGGGATGAAAAAAGAGGTAAAAATTTTTTCCACATGATGCGCTGGCTCAGAGACAACCCGGGGATGCTCCGTTATGCCAAAACCGGTTGGCCACGACTTAAAAACTATCAACTTTTTAAACCGTTCCACGCAAAACCAATCTTTAATGCAGTATGCAGTAAATGTGGTACTAAATGTGAAGTTCCCTTTCAACCCAAAGCGGATAAAACTGTTTACTGCAAAAAATGCTGGGGAACCCACAGATCTGTTCGCTCCCAGCGTTCCCGTAAACTTCACAACAAACGCAAACCAATAAAACGCTAAAATAACCATCAGACTGTACAAAAAATCAAAAAACAATAACACTAAACACTACAGACAGCATACCCCTTTATCTATTGCTATATGTAGTGACCTTGGTGAATTTTATCAAAGTTTTGCGCAGTCTACATTATAAAATTTTTTATCGTTCATGTAGTCTAAAAGATAGCTCCGCGCAATATCATCAGGATAGGGCGGTTTAAATTTTATGTTATGTTCTAACAATAAAAACAACAGATATAGTTCAGTCATTGGTGAAATGACACTCTGTACCTTAACAGTCTGAGCATGTCGCAAGTATACACAAGCATATTACATAGCCTTATAAGCAATCAACTCACGCAAAAAGTATTAACAGGAGGCGAAAACAAGTGTTGAGCAGAGATTGCGACGGATGCGAAATGCTCCATATGTGCAGTGAAAGATATCGAAAAGTCAGTAAAAACGAAAAAGTCTACTGTCCAGATGGTACCGCACACTTAGTCGACCAAAACTAATCACCATTTCCCAATAACTTTTATTTCATTATCCGTAATTCCCGGAAAGTTTTTACCACCGCAAACTAACCCTTAGAGCTTAAGCGGAAACTCAAACCAAATGCCCCACAACCGCCCAACCCCGCTTCGAAGCCTCCCCAACCACAACACACCCATCAAAAACACTACAACGCAAATTAACCAACAAACAAAACACCCCCCAGACTGTCCAAAAACTAACAAAACCTCTTGAAAAACAAGAAAAGAACCAAATTTCTCCGCCAGTTTACACTAAAAACACGGAAACACCTAGTTTTTAGACAGTCTCCCACCCTACAACCTAACCCTTAGTCCCATACAATATCCCAAGCCCCAGAATTCATCCCTGGCGCTGGAACAGTGAACTATTTGGATTGGATTGAAAAGCCATAAAAGGCCAAGTCCTAATGACAAACCTTTTCCTGAGGGTAAAGCTTTGATGTCTGTAGCAGGTAACTACGGCTTCTTTGACATAGCTGTGGGATAGACGCCGCCACAAAAACCGAAGAACTCAGCCTAAAAAGACGGCAACGACCCCTACGGCGTCATCATAGAAACCATACGACCACACGTTTTCCATCCTGAGGGCCGCCTAAAACTCACCGTCAGCTACCTAAAATCTCGAAAAATATAACTATGTTGATGTAGCATGGCATGTATAATCTTTGAAATTGAATTTGCACGTGAATTTACGATTATTTAACATTTTGGGTATAGTTATAATTGTATGTAATATAACTATGTTACAATTGTCTGATAACTGCTAATTTTTCTGTAAATCCAGTTTCAACTGTTTTGCACACCCCAATACTTTGGCATAGTTACACTTTACTGGATTTTAGGCATCTAACCAACCTTTCTTCTCACACTCTCTATTTTTTGGCTCCATTTTTTGGCTATCTAATTACAGAACACTTTGTCCGTGCACTTAGCATTATAGCAACGTGAAGTCATATTAACGCAAAACACATATGGGAGTTAACGATTACTCCGTTATACGACCAATATCAAACGAAAAACGCCAAATGATAATCGAAGCAAAAAAACGAGACAAACCCAAAAAAACAACCCTAACCAAAATAAAAAACATCAACCAAAAGCTCCACAACAAAAATCTACAAACAACACCAAAAAACAGAAAACCACAAACCCAAACCCTACCCCAAAAACAAAAGCAAACTCACACCCAAACAAAACCAACAAATCAAAAAACAAATCAAACAAACCCCCAACATAACCATAAACGAACTAACAGACAAACTAAACCTAAACATAACTCAAAGCGGACTCTCCAAACATCTCAAACACATGGATTTGACTTTTAAAACCCAAACAATAAAAATCATAGAACAATCCCATCAAAAAAACCAACTACACACCAAATATCTTGAGAAAATTATCTAGGTCATGTTGTTAAATAGTTTATAAGCAACATCTTATATGTTATCTTCTTAATGGTGATAACTATGGTGAAGATAACAATAAAATGTATACATTGCAATAGTGAAAAGGTAGTAAAAATGGGCAAACAATCAAACGGCGCCCCACGATGCAAATGCAATAACTGCAAAAAAACTTTTCAAAGCCAATACACAAATAAAGGAGCACTACCTCAAACCAAACTATTAATAGTAAAAATGGCCACAAACGGCAGCGGCATACGATACACCGCACGCGTCTTAGACATTAGTCCAAATACCGTCCTAAAAGTTTTAAAAAAACAAAAAACCACCAAACAAACACAAATCCCAAATACACCAACCGCACCAAACCACTCACCACACATCTAGAAATGGATGAAATGTGGAGCAGCGTCTATTGCAAAAAAACACCTTGTTGGTTGTGACATGCCATAGATCATGATACGGGTGATATTGTGGCGCATGTTTTTGGAACGCGTGAAAGTGAAATGTTAAAAGAGCTTTAGGCTTTATTAAACGGGTTGAATTTGAATATGGTGGGTGTATTTTTTGATGATAATTTTGCGTATCATGAAGTTATACCTACAGATATTTTGCGTACGGGTAAGCGGAATACGCAGCGTATTTGGCGTAAGCATTTGACTTTTGTGTGAGGTTGAAGCGTTTGGTTCGTATGTCTATTTGTTTTTCTAAGTTTTGGGTTATGCATGCTGTTGTTTTTGGTTTGGTTATAAATGTGTTGGAATTTGGGAATAAACTGATTTGAAACATGACCTGAATTTCCGCCCTTGCGCCGTTATGGCCATCTTTTTTGTGGCAAGTAGCAGCTCATAGTAGAATGATTTGATTTGTCGCTCTAATTGCCGCACACGCCACATAGCCTCAGCGTATTCCTGTGCATAAAATACACGACGAGACGTGTCATCAATTTTCATCAAAAGTCGGTAATGTGACAACTCAATTCGTGCCACTGTGTGGCACGATTCGGATATATAGCTGAATAGTTTAATAATTATGCTCTTAGATAGGTGGCGCCGCTTTTTTTACGAAAGTTCCTGTTTGGGAGTCAAATCAGGTTAGGTAACCATTTACCATCAATTTTCAACACTCATTTCAGAAATCACATCTATACAACATAAACACTAAAACATAGAGTTAAAAATTAAGCTATTCAGCTATATCATAAAATTGACGCAAACGACGCAAATTACTTTCGTCAAAGCTTTTCCCAAACTCCACTGTCAATTGCTCTACTAAATACCACAATAGACCTTCGTATTCTGCGCGTTCGCCAATAACTTCCTCTATTTGTCGTCCAATATCCCAGTATACATTACCATAGCAGAGTTTATGGCGATGTACACTTTTGTTCGTGCTTCCGCGAGAGTATTTCTTATGCTCTGATAAATATTTGTGTACATCCTACCATTAGTTGTCGGCTGTATTGTGTTATTAGGCTTGTCTATGAAATAAAACTCCCACTCTTTAGTAATATTTTCGCTTAATATTATAGCGTTTATCCGACTGTTAAGAGATTGTCAATACGCCCTGTTTGGTAGTGTCATAAATTAAGTGGAGTGATAAATTTCTGTGGATGGTTCGAAAGATGGTTAATCTAACAATATTTGATACTACTCAGCAGGTTCCCACTGTATGTAACCTGAGTTCCCATTTTTAGGCATATGATTGATTTAAAAAAACTCTTTTTGGGTCATTTTTGTGATTTAAATCTTTTTGCGCGAAAAATTCATGCGAATACGCGCCTGATTTAGACACATTAGTGAAAAAGTTAAAAGTCGTTAAAAAGGTTTAAATGTAAAAAAAGAGTTCAAATCAGCCGTTAAAATTTTATGTTGTGCCTAAAAGCCGGGAACACGGGAAAAAGGTATGGTTTTAAACGTTACTTAACAGTAATGTTTATTCTTATTTTCCTCATTTTACAGTCGTATTTTTGCAGAAAAACCATTACATAGCGGTTTACGAGTGAAAATAATGCTACATACCCTGCTGAGTAGTAACAGCTGCACACTATTTTATTCAGCACTATTTTAACGGTTTAAATAACGCAGTTTTTTGTGCGAGGAGAAGTATTTGCTTTAGAGAAAAATAGAAATGGCTCAGTACACATTATCTTTAAGATAATTTATGGATAAACCAGAGTATCTCATGTGGAGCCGCAAATATGATAAAGCCTACGGCTGGCAAGCGCAACGGGAACGTGAGTTAGGAACAAAATTTCGAAAAAATAAGGCGCTTATCGTGAAAGATCTCATAGCGGTGGTGGAATGGAGATTTAAAACCGAACCTGAAAAATTACAAAGGGCTCAAGAGCTTGTTACCCGCAATTCTGAAGAAAAAGTTCAACGCATAACCAGTCAGAGTCTAAGTCTGCCAAACGCCGATGACCTCTATCGCATCAGTTGTTTGACAACATTGGAGGGCATCTCACCAGTGCTTGCCAGCATTATTTTAACTTTTTTTGATCCAGTCCACTATGGCACATTTGACCAAGCAACTTGGAAGGGGTTATTGGGCAACATCCCCCCAGGACTCTATACGCCCCAGAATTATTTGCGGCTTCTATTGGCGTTGCGCAGAACAGCCACCAAACACAACCTTGATGTTCGAATCATCGATAAAGCGCTCTACAAGAAAGCACAAGACAAAACAACGTAGCATTATATCTAAAAAGACACGTTTCGTTGTATAGGTGCTAAGGCTGCAAATTGTGTAACAGTTGCGTGGATAGGTTCAAGAATAGAAGCACCCCACTGTCTCAGGTCATAAAAACAAAAAGACGTTAAAACAATAAGGTTTTTAGATACTGATTCTTAAAATTAAAATATTGCTGAACTTGTTTTAATGTTTTTTTTCACAAAAAAGAGAGAAAAAGAATTTATTTGACAGCAACTTGCATCCGTTTAGCTAAAGCGTAGACAATTGGAACCAAAACGAGCGCCAGCGCGATTGCAAAGCCCCAGGCGATTGTTCCGATTATACTAGTTACTCCGGTGAACGTGGAAAAGATTGCGCCTGTACCAATGAGCAGGAAGATGGTGTAGAGAATGAATTTTGCGTAGCCTGCAATGGGAAGGAATTCTTCGTGTTCGGTTGTTATTGATTTAATCAGCCCGTCTGTTAGGATTATTCCTACACCGATTATGACAAAACCGATGATGAGTGAGTACACCAGGTCTCCGGCGGTGAACAATAACAGATCAAATGCGACGTTTAATATTATAGCAACAAGACCGATGAAGAGAAGGTTTTTGAGCATGTCAGCGATTTCGACTTTACTGGGTCCAAACATAGGCCGGATTATGCGCCCCACAAGCTGGGCCAAGAAATCTACAAGCACAATACCTAAAACTATGACAAGGATGCCGCCTATTAGCCGGGGAAGGTATGCTGCGATTTGTGCTATGAAAGTACCTGCGGCGCCAGGGATGTCTAGCAATCCAACTGCTATAGTTATGGATAGTACGATGATGAATGCGTATAGCAGGCCGCCGACAAAGTTGGATAAATCGAATCCTGAGCCTTTTAGTGTTCTGCCTATTTCGCTTCGGTCAAAGTTTCGCTCCACGGTTCGGTCGACTATTCGGTTAACTATTTTACCCACAAACCAGCCTACGATGACACCGATTGCAACTATGACGATTGCACCGATTATGCCAGGTAGTGCAGATGCGATTGTAGTAAAGAAGCCGTCAAATGTTTCCTGTAACGTCAACATTGCTACGATTAAAGAGAGCAACAAAGACACCAAGTTATAGCTTGGTGATTGACTTATAAAAACTTTTTTCACGCCAGGAATCTTTATTGTGAAATTTCAACACGTTTATTGATTTGGTTTTAGAAATAAAACCATATTTTTTGTTTTAAAATATCGCATGAACACTAAACAAATATTTTTCTTTGCATTGTTGTGATAGCTGACAATGTGATGAGGCTGAAAACAATAAAACAAAACCCAGAAGACCACACAACCACAACAAGCAATAGTTTTCATTATATACAATATAATGATTTTTTAGTCACAAAAACCACAATACAAAACAATTTTTGGATTTAAATCCATAAATGCGAGATTGATATATTCGTAAACTTCAACGCAGAGTGTTTTTAGCTATATTTTTGTTTCCATGCCAAAATCAACACATGAACATCACCTCTAAACCATCACACATAACTAAATAATCACACAATAAATAAATCTAATATAAAATATCAATAATTTATCATAATCACCCCCATAATTCATTTAACAGATGCATAAGTACCCCAATCTTGCTATTCTGCCTCAGAATAAAGACGAATCCAGAATATTTGGACTAAAACAAAATACACACAACCAAAAAAACCACATAACCACCATAAAACCCAATTTAGGGTTATCCTAAAACATTAGACAGACAGCATTTTTATATAACTCCAGATTTTGTCACTGACATAATTTAGAACTTTAATAACCGGCCCCTTCTTGGTTTGCCGCGCAACATTTACATCCATGAGGCTTTCACCTATAGCCAACGCTTTCCCATGCTTCATATCAACAATCAAAACCAAATCCCCCGCAGAAAACTCGCCCTCTACCCGAACAATACCTGGCGCCATAACTGTTGCACCCTTACAAACATAGGGAACTGCACCCATATCCACGATGATTTTTGGAGCTTTATCAATGAACTCGGTAAAGAATAAAGTTGGAAGAATACGATCGCCATTTTTGTATAGCACGGGTCTTCCGGAGAGGAGATAAATTAAACCCACATCGGATTCGACAACCTCAACACTTGTTTTAGCGCCAAATAATTCTTCAAAATTGAGGTTGAGGACAGATTGAGCCGTCTCTATGATTTGTTTAGCATCTTTGGCCTTGAGGGGATATCGGCGTTGTTTTGTGGGCATAAACATCTGCTTATGCGTACATGTAGAGCTATTTAGTTTTTTTCCTGCTCGGTTTTTGGTTTTCGGGGTAAGTACTTCTCGACAAGTTTGCCGATGTCGACCTTGAGCAGGATAATGGTGAGGATAATGGTTAGTATTATGGAAATAGCGATCATGATTTCGGGGCTTATAAATTTCCCAATGCTTTCTACGGCAAATTTACCCATGATTGCACCCATAATTCCAATTGAGAATTTTCCCAGGAAGTAGGCAACAAAAAATTTTGCGGGTTTGTATTTCATCAGTCCGAGGGATATAACAACGGGTTCGTCAGGGATTGGTGTTGCTGCGGCTATGAAAAGCAAAAAAAAGGCCCAGCGTTTGATTTTTGCGGCGTCTGCGGCTATTTTTTGTCGTCTTTTTTCGGCGAGTTTTCCGCTGATAAAAAAGGTTACCATGTAGTGGGTGCTTTTTGCTAGCGTGGATCCCAGAGCGACCATGCCGCCGATAAATAGTATTGTTAGAGGGCTGGCGTTTCCTATGCCTATGGCGGCTGTGGAGGCAATTATCATATTTGATGGACCTGCAAACGGCACCAAGTTTAAGGCAAAAGACATTACAAGGAGTATTATAAAATCGATCGGTGTCGCCATTGGCCGTTCACCCGCAGGACATATGATGAAATGAAGTGTAAACACGCTTATAAGTAAGGCTATAGATTATCCCAAGACTGTCGGTTAATGAGCATGCCGGCGTGCTTTTAGTGCAAGCTGTTGTTAATAGACGGAGTTGATGTAATAGAGTTTAACCGGCACCATATGATTTTGATGGGCCTTTCGCTATTTTAGGTGGGTACACCCATTCTTCCTCCTTCAAGCTTACCTATGTTCTCCCTCATGTCCCATACAACATTATACTGCAACAAAACTTATTGACTCTACCCACCTGATTTGACGAATAACCTTTTGATGTATGTGAATTTATGCAACATAATCACGCACAACCCAGTTATTTAAAGCGATAATTTGATTCACACAATCAACAAATATTAAAAAATAATACAAAATACGTGTTTAAAAATATTTGTTTATGACATACTCACCATAATTAGCACCACATAAAAAAGAGTGATAAAAGAAAACTTTACAAAAAGCCCACAATACAAAACACAACATTTAGAGTTAAACATAGTTACTATGAAATAACAAACAGCCCACACCACAAAAGACACACAGCATATTTGGCAAAATACGCGATTTCACATTTGCACAGATAGCCACTCACATAATTCAGCTATTTTTTTTTGTTTATGCATTTTCATAGTTAGAACATTTGGAGCTGTATTGTTTTTAGTACCGAATGCATTAATTAAAATTGAACTTTCAAAAAAGTCACAATTATACTTAAGGGCGCATATATAAACTACACCGCACAACGGGAATACAACGCTTATGTTCTAGACAGAGTTTGGGGCTTAATTTTAGTTCTTCGCTATCAGCAAAAAGATTTGGAATAACTCATACATGTTCAAACAGTTAATCTACCCCAAGACTATGAGATAGGTTTAAATGTTGAGAGATAAAGTATAGAAGAGATAAAGTTACAAGAGGATCTCAAAATGAGCGAAATGACAACCGAAATCCTTGAACAGAACCTCAGCAAAATTGTGCTAGTCCGTCTAAAAGGCGGCAAAAGCCTCAGAGGCAGACTCAAAGGATTCGATCAGCATCTAAATTTGGTTTTAGAAGAAACCGAAGATACCACTGCCGTTGAAGACCAAAAGAAGTTAGGACTGATAATCGTACGTGGAGATAACGTAGTCCTTATTTCGCCCCCGCCTAGGTGAGTAAAATGGGCAAGGGCACCCCTTCAATGGGCAAACGCATGGGGCGTGTTGTCCACATAAAATGTCGACGTTGTGGCAGGCGTGCATATCATGTGCGCAATAAGCGTTGTGGTGCATGCGGATATGGAGCACAAACCACCCTGAGGCGCTATAACTGGCGGACTAAAACTTTGCAACGTGCAAGAGTTGCTACTATCCGCTAAACAACATTTTTTTATCCAATTTTAATTTTAACAAATAAACACCATATAAAACATATTAGACTTGATTTAATCAATTTCACCACTTAAGAACAATGAAATAAACAATACAAATAAGCGAACATACCAGATTTGAGCTGAACTGAAAACTGCAACCATAACTTTCATTGAAATTGGTTACTCAACTATATCATAGTAGCCTTTGTCAACCTTTACAAAAATCAACGGCCCACGACTCTGTGCCATCCCGCGCGCTTTACGCAACGTATTGTTTAGAGCAACAAATATTTGTTGGGTTTCATTTAGATTTTGAAGATACGGTTTACCCAACTCTAATTTAAGAAGATTTTCAGCAATAATCTCAGTTCCACAAATTTCACCGTTTTTAATAAGGGTTGCAACAATTAATTCACCCAATTCTTGTTTGCACTCGATATCCTGCCAAAGGGGTTCAACAACACGATCAGGGTTAGCCAGCAAAGTTGATCTATCAGCACTTTGATTGCCTATGAGCAATTTTACACGTTCTTTCCATTTCTTAAACCAAGTGTTACACCAAATCGCCAGAAACACATCTAATTCCTCAGAATTTTCTTTGCTAAATGACTCAAGCATCGCATCGATTTCTAAGTGATTTACGTTTTGGCCCATCAAATTCCATCGGAATTTAAGATAATTTGTAAAATCTTGGCAGGCTATCTGCAACACCTTATAGTCAGAGCCCATTATGTCCAGAGCTGGATCAACATCGGTTAGTTTCTTTCCTATCATGATTTCAACAAAGACCATACGATTCCCGCCTAACCCTTCCACAATCATGCAGACGGTTTTTAATTAACATATTTAGACGTCCCTATAACTGCTAGGCCAAAAGTCGCAATATATCAATTCGTATGCAGGTGCAAAATAGTTATTCTATGTATTTAGGTAGCAGGGTAATATCGGGTAACATTAAGTCTGGTTGTTC
This sequence comes from Nitrososphaerota archaeon, assembly GCA_031274765.1. Classification (GTDB taxonomy): domain Archaea; phylum Thermoproteota; class Bathyarchaeia; order Bathyarchaeales; family Bathycorpusculaceae; genus Bathycorpusculum. The sequence goes on from JAISPR010000127.1 coordinate 25,507, forward strand.
ATTGGCTAGTTCTTCGCGTCCATATAACCCTGAGAGCACTGCTACTGTGCAGGAACCTGCGGCTTTTCCTGCGCGCATATCGTTAACTGAGTCACCTACGATGATACAGTCGCGCATTTCTAAGTTTAAGGTTTTGACACACCAGATTAGGGCTTCAGGAGAGGGTTTGGGTTTTGTTGTGTCTAGAGCAGTCACAATCAAGTTGAAATATTGGGAAATACCTAGGTAGTCGAGTTCTTTTCGGATAGCTTGGTTGGGAACGTGGCGCATGGTGATTAAGGTTAGTTTGGCTTTTTTTGCAAGATGTTCAAGTGTTGGAGCCACATTGGGTAAAAGTTTGACGTGTTTTTTTGTGGCGGCGTAGAAGGCTTTTAGGTATATGGGCATAAATTGTTCTGTGCAGTTTCCGGTTAGGTCGTTGATGCTTTGGTGCTGTTCGATACGGCGAGGAATTTCTAGTATTGTTTGGGTTGGTGGGGTTTCTTTGTGGAGGTTGTGGAAGCTGATTTTGGCGGCTTCTATGTATGCAGCTGTGGAGTCTACAAGTGTGCCGTCTAGGTCTAGGAATATGCCTTTTGCGGTCAGTTTGTTTGGGTGCATCGGGTTGTTTTGGGGTTCTTGTTTTTTAAATGTTCCTTAGAGGTTTGTGGTTTGCGTTAAAGTTGCAAGTTTGAGATGGTTGTAGATGTTTGAGTAAGAGTTATTTGTAGGGGGAGACTGTCTAAAAACTAGAATTTTTTGTGTTTTTGGTGTGAACGGGCGGAGAAAAGTAGTTCTTTTTTTGTTTTTCTGGGATTTGTGTTAGTTTTCGGACAGTCTGGGGGGTTTGATTTTTTGTCGTGTTTGCGATGTTGGTTTTTTCTTTTTGAGCTTGAGGATTGGTGGTTGTGGGTGATGGTTCACATATATATTGTCTATATATATTATTAAGGTCATATATATAGGCACCATTATAGTTGGGTATATTTGAATAAGTGGAGATGGATCATGTGATTTCAAGAGATTGTGATGGATGTTTCAACCTAAGAGAATGTCACATACGCTATCGCAAAGCTGTAGTAGGCGATAAAGTTTACTGTCCAGATGGCACGGCCCATTTGATTGATAGTTCAAGTGTTGCCCCAAGTAGAGAGATAATCTGCAATGTGCATTAGTACAGGAAGCAAGAATATGAATCCGCAATTTGTGGATTCATTTTTTATTTTGTATTCAAAATTTTGTATATGTCAGATAGTTGTGGTTTTTGATAGTTAACGGTCTAATATCTGTTTTTCTTCAAGAAGATATTCAGGGAGATTTAAGACCTAAACATTCAAGTCTATTTTGCAGGTAAACAAATTTATCCATGAAATGGTCAAATCAAAGCAGGCTACATGCGCGGTATAAATCTCAACCAATCACGACCACACAAAAATATATCATAAACAGATAGATGTTTTTTTGTTGCGCACAAAGACACCATAAAATCACAACATACAGCATAAATCAACAGACATAGCATACCCACCAGACTGCCCAAAACTATCAAAAATCTCAGAAAGACCAGAAAAGGGCTGTTTTTCTCTGTTCGTTTCCGTCAAAAACACGAAACTCTAGTTTTTAGACAGTCTCCCACATCCCTCACATCATACACCCATAAGGCGCAACTTTACCCACTTTCTATGAGAAAATCATTCTAAAACTTGGGGGTTGTGTTTTTTACTATAATGGTTCAGGAGTTTTGGAATTTCCAATGCGTTCTTTTTCTTAGTGGCTGATATGATGGATTGGTTTTCTTATAGAGCGGTGTTGTATTTTTTATTTATGAGTTGAATTGGGCGTTTGGGTCTGGGTGGGGGAGACTGCCCATAAACTATATTTTTGTGTTTTTGGCGGAAACGGACAGAGAAAATCAGTTCTTTTCTTGTTTTTCAAGAAATTTTGCTAGTTTTTGGACAGTCTGGGGGGTTCTGTTGGGGTTATTTTTTGGTTTTGTTGTAATCTGTAGTTCATGTCGTTTAGTATGTTGCCGATGGTGTCGTGGCTTAGGTTTATGTTTTTTTCGTGGAGGATTTGTTGTATTTTTCTTAGGCTTTTGTTGGTCCACCAGACGGTTTTTGGGGGGTTTTCTGTGGTGTGGTGGTCTAGGATTTTTTGGATTTGGGTTTGTATGTCGGGGTATTTGTGTGTGGTTGATTTGCGTCCGGCGCCTTTTTTTCGGATGCGTTTGTCTTTGGGGTTTGGGTTTGTTTTTAGTTCTTTTTGGCCTTTAATGATGGTGGTTTTGGAGACGCCGGTTAGTTCGTGGATTGTTTTTAGTCCTCCGTGTCCGAGGCTGTTGGCTTCTTTGGCTAGGTAGAGTCTTTTTTGTTTTTCGTTTAGGTGTGGGAGTATGGTTTGTATTCTTTGTTTTGTTTGTGTGGTTTGTTTTGTGTTGTCCATTTTGTTTCTGTGTATTGTAACGCGTTACACCTTATTAAACATTACAGTTTATTTTATTACAGTTTCTTAACTAAGTACGGATTCAACGTTTAAATTAAGCACCACCTCAGAGATATCACTTGCATACTCTGCAGTGCGCCTGACACTTTCGATAAGCAACCGCAAATTAACGACTTCTTCAACCTTTACGTTTTGAGAACAAAGAACTGCTTCTTTCTCAAGCCAATGCACCTGCCCAAGTTTTTCAATTACGGATTCAGCCATATGAAAATCATGCTTAAATAAAGCCTCCATAGAACGCTCAAACATTGCATTCGCTAACTCGCTTAGTTGGACAATCTTATTTAGCAATTCCTCGTTAACAATTTCTTTTAAGAGCAAAGTGTTTTCAGCAATTTTTGTAGCGTGATCGGCACTACGTTCTACAGATTTAGCAATAAGTCTATAGCCTAAGCAGTCTCTTTGGCTGTTTAACCCGATTTCTTTAACGATTCTTTGATTAGAAACCGCTAACTTTAGTAACCGCACTATATAGAGACTAAAACGATTAACTTCACGATCTGTTTCGATGACTGCATTTGCACTAGAATGATCGAGTTTTTTGAGCGCTTGGATGGCTTCTTTGTGCATTGATGAGGCGATTATCGACATACGACTCAACGCATTCTGTACAGTTAATTCAGGATAGTTTAACAGTACCTGTAAGGTTAGATCTGTAGCAGTGTCTGTGACAATTTCTGTGCCGACAAGATAGTGCCTTGCAAAAGTTTTGAGATGATTTCTGAGTTTTAAAGAAAGGGGTTTTTGGCTTTGCGCTCTGACATGTAGAAGGTTGTATCCACTCAGGTATGCTGAAATTGTCGTTCTCATAACTGCATCAGGATTGTCGTTTTGGATAACTTTGATGAATGCTTCATCTTGTTTTCCTTTTTGGGGGAAACTATTGGGTGATATGGATAATGAGCCGTCATCTTCTTCACGAACAATCATGGAACTGCCGCGTTTGAGTTCGTTTTTGGTTGCCCAATCTTTGGGCAAAGAGAGGATAAAGGTTGATCCACCTGTAACTTGTAGTTTACGTTGTTCTTCGTTTAGTTTTTCTGCTTCTTTGGTTGTCAAAGTTGATTCCAAGTTATTTTTTGATGTTTCATCATCATACCAGTTCATCTATATAGTCTATAAATTTTATGGCGGTTTACTATATAATAGCACCTGTATAAATAAAAAACTAGATGAAAATCTATGAAAACTACACACATACTAGCAATTGCACTTATCGCAATAATAGGGACAGTAGTCACATACGCTTGTCTATCCACAGCTCCAAACACCATATCAATCAACGCTTTCGGCGCAACCTTCCCCCAACCTTTCCTAACCGCCACAATTATAGAATACTCCACAATAAAACCCAACATACAAATTAACTATCAAGGAGGCGGCAGCGGCAGAGGCGTTAGTGGCTTAACAAACAAAGTCATTGACTTTGCATGCTCAGACGCACCCCTAACAAAGACACAAAGAGCCGCTGCCCCCGACGTACTTCACATCCCAGAAACCATCGGAGCAATCACCATAGCCTACAACATTCCAGGCATCGATTCAGGCCTAAAACTCACAGGCCCGGTAATAGCTGACATCTTTTTTGGAACAATAAAAACATGGAATGATCCAGCCATAGTAGCACTTAACCCAGACTTGACACTACCAGCCCGTGATATAGTCGTTATCACCAGATCAGACGGCTCAGGAACTACCAATTGGTTCACAAAATACCTCTCCCTGGTCAGCAACAACTGGAAGACACACATCGGAGCAAACACCACAGTTGAGTGGAAAGTTGGAATAAGTCAAAGCGGCAACTCAGCTGTAGCATCTACTATCACCACAACAGACTATGCAATTGGATACATCGAATTATCATATGCACTAGAGAACAAGGTTCCAGTTGTAGCAATCAAAAACCCTGCAGGCAACTTTATTAGCCCAACCCTTGAGTCCACAACTGCTGCGGCTCAATCCCTGCCGTCTCCGCTTCCTTTAGGAAGTGATAGCTGGGAAGACATAGCTATACTCAACACTAATGGCGATCAAGCATACCCCATTGTTACCCCAACCTATATGCTTGTCTACAAAGATCTCAGCGTAATTCCCGGAATGACCATGGAAAAAGCAACCGCGATTGTTCAATATATCTGGTATGTTGTACATGATGGACAACAATTAGCATCTGCCCGACAATATGCAGCCCTGCCATCGAATTTGGTAGAAATCAACGAAAGAACGCTTAGCACCATAACCTTTAACGGTGAAGCTGTACCGACGCATTAATCGTTTGTGAACGCATCTATATAGATATATACAAAACCTTTTTTTTCTTTGTACCTCTACATCAAACAGATTCGCATGACTAAGCTAACCGGCGATAATATCTTCAAATGCATAGTTGCAGTAATCGCCGCATTTGCCGCAATTATATTAATAGTCAATGCTTATGTTCTTATTACGGGCTCAGTAAGAGTTTTTTCTGTATCGGGCTTTGGATTTATTTCTGGAAGAAGCTGGAATCCAGGCGCATCAACATTTGGTGTCCTACCCGCTATTCTTGGAACCCTCATAACCTCAGGGATTGCTCTACTAGTAGGTGTACCTCTGAGTTTGGGCATCGCCATATTTATCGTTGAGATGGCTCCAAGAGCAGTACGGGTACCCTTTTCTTACCTTATTGAAATGTTAGCAGCGGTTCCCAGCGTAATCTATGGACTTTGGGGCATGTTTGTGCTGCGTTTCTGGGTTCTAGACTATATCGAAACACCGCTAAACACCTATCTGGGCTGGTTTCCCCTATTTAGCGGAACCCCCACAGGCTATGGCTTTCTCACGGCGGGTCTCATTTTAGCCATCATGATTATTCCAACCATAGCATCAGTCTCAAGAGAAGTTATCAGCGCAGTTCCAAACTCCATTAAAGAAGCCGCCTATGGCATTGGAGCTACAAAGGGGGAAGTTATTCATCACTGGGTTCTTAGCTATGGTCGCTCAGGCATATTTGGCGCCATAATTTTAGGGCTAGGTAGAGCGATAGGCGAAACTATGGCAGTCACGATGGTTATAGGTAACGCGGCTGGAGCCAAAGGTATGCCGGTCTCGCTTTTTCAGCCGGGTCAAACTTTGCCTTCACTTATTGCAGGAGGTTTTTTTGATTCGCAAACACCCCTACAGAGTTCTGCCTACATAGGTGCAGGATTGGTTTTGCTTGTAATCAGTTTACTCATAAACATAGCAGCACATGTTATGGTGACACGTGTTCTAAAAGTTAAAGGAGGCGCCATTGAGTGATGCGCACCAATATATTTAAAAAGTTGGACCTCCACAGCTACAAACTACGCAAATTTAAAAATAAAATTTTCTATATCCTTTGCCTAAGCTGTATTATAGTAGCCATTGTTCCTCTGCTTAGCATCCTCTTTGAAGTCATATTACGGGGGGCCCCAGCGATAAATCTGCAATTTTTAACTGGAAACGGGTTACATGGAGGTATTGGACCAGCTATACAGGGAACAGTAATTCTAATAGGTTTAACCGGCGCCATTGGCATTCCAATTGGCATATTAACCGGCGTGTACCTCTCTGAATATGGAACCAACAAGTATGCAACTTGGATTCGCTCCATAAATGACATATTAACAGGGTTTCCCTCCATAATTGTAGGAATCACCGCATACAGTTTAATCGTTATAGGCTTGATAGGACGCTTTTCTCCAATGGCAGGAGCAGCAGCACTCTCATTTATGCTGATTCCCATCGTGGCAAGAACAACCGAGGAGTCCCTCAAACTTGTTCCAAACAGTGCCCGTGAAGCAGCCATGGCATTGGGTATACACCGATGGCGAACAATCATCAGCATCATTTTACCCTCAGCAAAAGGCGGCTTAATCACAGGCACACTCCTTGCGGTAGCACGTATAGCAGGAGAAACCGCACCCATCCTGCTCACAATTATGGGAAGCAACTTTTTCTTCCAGGGATTTAGCGCACCAATGGATGCACTACCTTTGCGCATATACTTAAATTCACAACTCCACACCCAAATAGCACAAACGCAAGCCTGGGGCGCAGCATTAGTGTTAATTTTAATAGTTTTAACCCTTAACATAGGCGTCAGATTAGCAAGCAACAATAGATACCGCAAAATTACAAGGTGAACAGAATGGATAATATAAAAATGCAAAGTGTAGATTTGAACGCTTGGTTTGGCACCAAACAAGCATTAAGAGACATAAATCTCTCAATAAAAACAAACGCAGTCACCGCCATTATTGGACCTTCGGGATGCGGAAAATCCACATTTATCCGCACACTTAACAGAATGCATGAATTAGCACCCACCGCCAAAATGACAGGACAAATACTGCTGGATAATCAAAACATCTATAACCCCACTGTGGATCCAGTAATGATCCGCCGCCGAGTTGGCATGGTTTTCCAAAAACCCAACCCCTTCCCCACCATGTCGATTTATGATAACGTAGCAGCAGGTTTGAAATTAACCGGGGCCCACAAAGACAAAAACCTCGACGACGTGGTTAAACACAGTCTACAACAAGCAACACTTTGGGATGAAGTAAAAGACGACCTAAAAAAACCCGGCACAAGCATCTCGGGCGGGCAACAACAAAGACTATGTATTGCCCGAGCTATTGCTCTACAACCCGAAGTCATTTTGATGGATGAACCCACCTCAGCACTAGACCCTATTGCATCAGCTAAAATCGAGCGCCTTATTGTGGAGTTAAAGAAAAACTATACCGTAGCCATCGTCACCCACAACATGCAACAAGCATCCCGGGTCTCTGACTACACTGCATTTATGTATCTGGGCAGTCTGATTGAATTTGGAGCGACCAAAGACATCTTTGAGTCACCCAAAAACCAACTAACAGAGAAATATCTAACAGGAGAATTCGGATAGGGAAAACTATGAATAGAATAATCGATCATGGACTAGAAGAGCAAACCGTACTGTTAACCCGAATGGGTGAATTAACCTATGAAGCACTATCATTAGCTATACGAGGTTACCTCGAAGGCCGAAACGTACAAACACAAGTAAAAGAGATGTCAGAGGTACTTGTTGCGATGGCAGGAAAAGTTGAAGACAAAACATTTGAGTTAATAGCCCGCTTCCAACCCGTTGCCTCAGACCTACGCACCATCAAATCCTATATGAAAATCGGCAATGGCTTTGCACGCTATGGTCGATACGCACTAGACATATCGGTCATAAACGAACAGCTATGCAATGCAAGCCCGTGTGACACTTGGGCACAAGACTATCTAGCCGAGATGGGTGATAGAGTGCTCTTTATGGTCAAAACCAGCATCGCCGCACTGCGTAAACACGATGTAGGGCTTGCCAAAACTATTGTACCCATAGAACGAGAAGTCGACAAAATGTATCTTGACTTCCTTGATAAACTGCTTAACCAAAAACAAACCAGCAACAAATATGTCATCTCAAACATATTAGCTACCCGATACTTTGAACGTATAGCTGACCACGCAGTCTATATTTGTGAGGCTATAGTCTATATCGTAACTGGTGAAAACATCAGTTTAGACTAAATTGTTTGGCCGCGTAGGGATCTCAACAATAAAAGTTGTCCCCTTATCGACCTGAGTTTCAAAACTAATGTTACCACCCAAAGCTTCAGTTAGTTTCTTTACTACAGCCAAACCAAAGCCTTGACCTTTTGATTTTGTGGTAAACAGCGGTTTAAAGATTTTATCTTGCACTTCTGCTGGGATACCTGTTCCTGTATCAGAGATGGTGACTATAACAAATTTACCGCGCAAAGAAGTATGCACCACTAATTCGCCGCCTTTGGCTTCCATAGCTTGTATACCATTACGGATAAGATTGCCAAGTATACGTTTGATAAATAGGTGATCGGTTTTTAGCATTGGAAAGGGTTTAACCGACGAGTAATGGATATGGACATTTTTGGGCACCTCAAGAGTTAAACTGACCGCTCGGATGGTTTCTTCAAGACTGGTATCCGCTATACAAGGAGTTAGTGGTTTAGCAAAGTCTTGGAGGTCAGCAACAATTTTGTTGATATAGAGGGTCTGCTCCTCCACAGCATTGATACATTCCATAAGACGTTTTTTGACAGATAAATCAGGCAAATCGGTTAGTTCATCTTTTGCTAAAAATAATTCACCAATGATACTTTGCAGGGGATTGCGAATATCGTGACCAATCATGCCAGCGGTTTCCCCAATTGCAGCTAGACGTTCGGCATTGTTTAGTTTTTCGGTGTGTATTCTAACTAGTTCTTCTAGGCGTTTAGTGTACTCGCCCATGGAAATTTGTGTTTTTTTACGTTCGGTTATGTCTTTGGCTAATACAGATATACCATTGCCGGTTGGATACACCTCTATTTCAAAGAAGGTACTGACGCTTGCTTTGGGTAATTTGCTGCTAAACGTTCGGGGGTTTTTTGTTCGCATCACATCGCGATAAATGTTTACGAATCTGCGTGAGATGCGGTTTTTTCCAAAAACATTAAAGAAATGTTTGCCCAATACGTCAGCGCATTTAATACCGGTGAATTTTTCGGTTGCCTTGTTCCAGTAGTTAAATTTTAGGTATGAATCTAGTGCGAAGAAGGGGTCAGCTATGCTGTTGGCGAGTTTTTTGTATTGTTTCTCGCTTACTCTTAGGGCTTGTTCGGTTTTTCTGCGGGCGGTGATGTCTTTGGTTATCATTGCTAGGTAGCCTTTTTCGGGGCAGTAGACGTTTAATGAAAACCATCGGTCCAGTGGTTTGCAGTAGCCCTCAAGGGTGAGGCTTTTTCCTTTACCGGTCTGTGCTAGTTTGCCGCAGAGTTTTATCCATTCTGTGCAGGTGTCTTTGAACCAGGGATATATCTCAGAAGCTCTCTTGCCAATTGCGGGTTCATCGCCTAATTTGGTTAGGCGTTGGTAGGGTTTGTTTACATCGCAAAAGACATAATCTATTGCTTCTCCGGATTTGTCAAAGATCATTTTGAAGTAGGCAAAGCCGTCATTCATTTGTGTGAATAGATCTTGGTAGATGATTTGACTGCGGGGTATGGGCTGTTCATCGGTGGTTTCGAGGTTGTTTTGTTTTTTTTGGGTGAGTAATGTTGTTTCTGCCATGGATGTTTCTCTTCGTTCAACTTTACGGGTGATAAGTACAGTAACGTAACCCGTTTGCTGTTCTCTTAATTAATGTTTATGACGGCTTGGTGTTTTTTAGCTTTTCGATAGTATAAGTAGCTACATTAAATTTTACAAAGTGCAATAATGTCTATTATGACATACAGTAAAAGTTTCCAAAAGCCACAACCCACAAACAAAAGCCACCCATGAAAAACTCAGATAATCAAACAGTTCCACGAACATGTTGAATGCTAAACAGCAAAATCTCATCATTTTCAAGTAGACGATAATTTCTTATCGCACTTAGTATTTGATATCGATTTTGAACAATATCAATTAAATCTAATGTCACAAACGTTAATAGATGCATATCATTAAAATAAAGAGCAACAACAAGAGCTCAACATCAACTCGATTAGTTATCTTTGCCACAATTATCCCCGCACAAATAACATCATCAACACGCCGTGCAATCGGTTGATTGATTTGTTGCATCCCTGCTACACGCCATTTGTGTTACAGCCGCTTTATCTCTCAGATATGTCACACATTTCCCCGCGGTTGATCGCTTATTTCTTCGAGCATTGCCCAAAAATGCCTGAGATCATTAGAGTTCAGTGATTCAGAATAAAATCACTCAAGAGTTTACCCTCTTGCAAAATGTCTAAGAAACACGACATAGAACAAACGACGTTTGTGAAATCAACTTTCTATTTCCACCTTACTCCCCCACCAGTATATTGATGAACACCTCCTTATTGAAAAAAGATACACAAACAACATACCAGCGCCCAATGGACAAGCAAATTAAAAAGGGCATTATCCCGATTATATAAATTCGTTAACCACAAACAAATTAAAAAGGGCATTATCCCGATTATATAAATTCGTTAACCAAAATAAACGACAAAAAAACAACCAACCCCAATCCTATGACGCATCATAGACAAAGAAAACCACATATACAAAAACCAAAAACAAGACACCACCCAAAAATTGAGATAGATTTTTGGTCCGGTGCATACCTGCCTTTGCCCCTCCCAAGGGGGCTTGAGGCTTACTTTCAACAGTTTTGCTTTGTCCTCATGTTTGCTAACGTTGCGGTTTTGTCAAACGTTTAGGGCTACTTAACACTTTTCTGCCAGGATAGTTTGCGTGTTGGCGTTTTGCTTATCGGTTAAGCAGTTTGCTTCTTTGGTTATTTTTGGAGGCAGGCCTGTTCTGCGTCTTATTGATCCCTATCTGTGCGCACTGGTTGGTAGTTTTATTTGACAACAGCGTGATGATGGACAGGGCTTTGTTTTCTAGTGCATTTTACATAATGTTTATGCAATTTGGATCAATACAAAATAGTTTTGCCCCAAAGCCCGCTAACTTTTAACCACAGCTGTTATTAGGAACTGTTGTTTACCTTCAAGGGAGGCAGTTTTGTGTCTGTTAATGCGCGAGATTTTAGAGTGTGTTCTGATAAGGGTATATGTCTTAAAAATTATGAATCAAACTGGTTACCAAAATGGATAGACCAAGAAAATCACAGGGGTCTAAAGCAACAAGCCTTGGTGGTTCTTGAGGAAAATCGGCAAAAACTCATACATGAACAAGAACTGCTCTGGGCAAGTGATAGTTATGCTATGTTGATTATACTGCAGGGTATGGATGCGGCAGGTAAAGACAGTACTATTCGTCATGTTATGTCAGGAGTTAATCCGCAGGGATGTCGAGTTACTAGTTTTAAAACGCCCTCTGCAGAGGAGCTTAAGCATGATTTTTTGTGGCGTCACATAAAAATGCTTCCTGAACGGGGTAGTATTGGTATTTTTAATCGTTCCTATTATGAGGATGTGTTAATTGTTAAGGTCCGTTCGGATGTTTTTGCTAAACAAAAGTTGCCGCCAATAGAGAATAAGGAGCGGTTTTGGGAGCACCGCTATGAGGATATAAATTCTTTTGAGCGTCATCTCACTCGATGTGGAACTTTGGTTCTCAAATTTTATCTCCATATCTCAAAGAAGGAACAAAAAAAACGTCTGCTCAAACGGCTTGAAAATCCAGCTAAAGCTTGGAAGTTTTCGCTAACCGATATTGAGGAACGCACCAAATGGTCAGAGTATGAAAAGGCCTACGAGGAGATGTTAAACAAAACCAGTACAAAATGGGCACCGTGGTATGTTGTGCCAGCAGATAGGAAATGGGTTGCGCACGCTTTGGTTTCAGAGGTTATCACTACAGAAATTAAAAAACTTAACTTGGAATATCCAGCGTTAAGTGAAACCAAAAAAAGAGAGTTAGCAGCAGCCAAAGCAGAACTAGAAAAAGAATAACTATGCGTTGGGTGTTACAATACATTGTGTGCTTAGATGTTTCTCAAACGCGCAGTAAAATGCTATCTGATTCTGCGACACACTCCATTCCTCTAAACTGCAATCGCTATCTGAGTAGAACCGCAAAACAACATGGTCTTTACTTTCCTTAACAAACTCGGCCTTCTTAACTAGTCCACGATGGCTTCGGTCAAGTTTCTCTGCAAACCTCAAAAATGTCGAGAGCACCATAATGGCTTCTTTGCTTTTTTCATCCAACCCGGAGATGGTTTTTAGAATTTTTTTCGTGGGATACTTTTTCCGATGAAAACGGGCAATATTTGCCATCAGCTGAATTTCTGTTTTATCAAACCCTGGAAGCCCTGCATTGCTGATGATATAGTGAGAATGCAGATGGTGGTCATTAAAAGAAAGAAAGTCACCAACATCATGAAGAGCCGAAGCATGTCTTAGCAGATCCCGTGCGTTCATACCCAGATTGTGAAGTTCTATTTTTTTAGCACTATCAAAAAGCTCTAGAGCCAAACCCGCAACGGTTTCAGCATGTTTTTCATCAAAATTACAAGATCTGCCCAAATAGAGGACACTTTGGTTTCTCACCGGTTCTTTTTGGAGTGCCCGAAAACCAGCAAAAGTAGACAAGTATTCCACCAAAAGACCATCACGGAGTTCTCTGGGACTTATATTGATCTCTTCTAACCCAAATTTTTCCATAATACCCTCTACAATTGCAGCACCCGCAATAATAATGTCTGCACGTTCAGGGTTTATAGCAGGTAATCGTTTGCGTTCCTTGAGAGGTAACCAACATAGGACCATTGCAAGTTTTTTGAGGTTTTTTCTAGTCAAAACCAAAATGCCATCATTGTTATCAGCTTTTTTAAACAGTTTATTTGCAATTTCAGCCAAATTAATTATAGTGCCCGAAGAACCCCAGGCTATACGAACGCCATATTCTAAAACCTGAGGTGTTATCAAATTAATTTTATTGCAAGCATCGTGCCGTATCTGCTTGTAGAGCGCACTATCTATAGAACCTTCCCAGCCTTCCCCAATAAACTGAGCGGTTAAGCGAATTGCACCTAAACGAAGACTACTAATATAGAAGCATTCATGCTGGTTGCCAATGGCAATCTCGGTACTGCCACCACCTAAATCAATAAAGAGCGATTTCTTAACACCCATATCTATACCACTAGAGACCCCCAACCAAATAAGACGTGCCTCCTCCTCTCCGGAGATAACCCTGACACTTAAACCGGTTTTTGATTTGAGGTTTTTTAGAAACTCAGCTTGATTAGTAGCCTCACGAAGCGCTGAAGTTCCCACAGATATTATCTCTACAGCGCCATATGTTCGAGCTAAATCGGCAAATTTTTCGCAAACAAATATAGCACGCTCCATCGCTTCAGGTTTTAGGGTTTGATCCCTAAATTCGCCCTCGCCTAGTCGGACAACTTCTTTTTCTCGACTAAGGGTAGTGTAGGAAAAATTGGGATTAATTCTTGCCACTAAGAGACGGATGGCGTTTGTGCCAATATCAATAAATCCTACGACGTTTTCAGCGTTTTTCACTGTGGGGTCTATAGCAATATCACTTTCCTCTTAAAAATTTTTTCAAACAGAGCTTTCTTTTTATTAAATACGGATAGCTCCATCAGTAGATTCATTTCAGTTAAGCAACTCACCACGACCTTTTTTGCGCTAACTTTGACACTTAGTGCTTTAACACAGTTTTTATGACGGCAGTCAAGACTGTCAGCTAAACGTAAAAGTGCAGCCAGCACGTAAATAGAATGTATTGATTTGGAATCAAGAGAATTAAGGTTGTAGTGTTTGGGTTTTGGTAATCCTCCACGGTGATATCTTGCAATACTAGCAATGATTCTTCGCTCCTTGGAGGAAAAAGGCAGCTGTGAGTCGTTTAGGATAAGGGTCATTGATTTTTTATGATGTGCCCCGCCGGGTTTTGATAATCCCACATCATGAAGCATTGCAGCACATTTAAGCCAGCATCGTTCCTGGTGACCTAACTTATGAAGCTCAGCTAACTCATCAAATAAAGTTAAAGCAAGACAAGTGACGTGCCGATGGTGTTTAGTATCTATTGAGAGGCGCTCAGAAAATTGCTCGCATGCCGCCACAGCAACATTGCAATCAGATATCAGCAAGGCGCGTTTCGCTTTATCTTCTTTGGCAACAGTATTTATTGATACACCGCGCAGAAGCATCTGGGCAAAACTCTCAGGCAGGCCGTATTTGCGCATATTATGGGCGGCGGTTTCCACATCGTAGGGTAATCTAATTAGTTCAACATTTAGAGGGTTGAAACTCAAAAGAGCATAAGCAGTTTGGGGGTTTCCATCGAGGGGGCATCCAACACTGCCTGGATTCACAAAAACAGTTCCGTTCACCTCACGTTGAAACGGCATGTGTGAATGACCAATCACTACAATATCAGGGGTTATCTGGGTTAATTTTTGCATTTGTTTGGGGGGCATATCAGCATAGAGGGGCTTAGTTATTGTCTGAGGACTGTCATGCATTACAAAAAGCTGTTTATCACCTGCTTTTAAGCAAAGTTTTTGGGGCAACAAAGAGAGATATTTTTCAGATGACCCGGAGAGGGGGGATTTGGCAGGTTTAGATAGTTTTTTTTTCACATCATCTTGGTTTTCTAGCATTTCTATGTCATAGTTGCCAGCGATGTTTAGCACATTTTTCTCACAGAGTAACGCGATGACTTTGTTTGGGCAAACGCCAAAGCCCACAGAATCTCCTGCATTAATATAAACTTCTGCTCCACGCATTTTAGCATCTTGAAAAACCTGTTGTAGTGCCGCTAAATTAGCGTGGATATTTGCCATCACTGCGATTTTACCAGAGTTAGATAATAGAATGGGATGGACTTTTTCTGTCAATGATGCAAGGGTTTGGCGGCTGAATTTATTGATCAGTTGTTCAAATGTATGTGTGGTTAGGGATTGATTCCAGAGGTCTACAAGCTGGCTATAGCATTTTTTTCTTTTGTCCAAGAGATAGGCTTCAAAGCTCTGCAGGGAAGGGTCTATAATTGGCCGGGATTGGTTTTTTGTAATGTTTCGAGGGGTTTTCTGTAGTTTTGTGCTAAACTTGGGAAGGTAGTCAAGCCAGACGTCGCAGTCATGTAGTTCACCTAATATATCTTGAAAATCTTTAACCAGTTGGATTTCAGAGCAAAGTTTGTTCTCGTAGAGCAAAGCAAAACATTCCAGAGTGTAGCGAAGTTTTTTGGCGTAGATGCGCATCTGATGATGATGGTGTGATTCATTTTCGAGGTAAATATATTGTTTTAAGGAGAAAAAATCGTTTAGTCTAAGGTTTATGTACCAACATGCGTTTTGGAACACTTGGGCAGGATCAGGGGGATTTTGGTGGGTTATTAAATTCTCGCAGTGACTTTGGAGGTTAGTTAGGGTTTGGGTTATTTTGAGTTTTTCTAAACTCTGGCTAATTGTGATTTGGATGTTTTTTCGACGGTTTTTATGATCTTCTAAGAGGGCATTTAGGCCTGTTTTGTCGGCAGCGAGTTCAGGTTTGGTTAGATAGTTTTCTACAAAGCGGATGTGTACATCTATGTCTCTTGCTTTGGAGAGTAGTTGGGTAACTTTTTTGATATCTCTGCGCCAAAGAGTGGATTTTTTTTTGGAAAAACAGTTCTCAAAGAGCAGTAAGCCGACCCTTAGCCGACGGGAACCTACCCGCGCTTTATGCACATATGCTATGTCAGGGTTTGCTATGACACCTTTGATTAAGTCATCATAGCCCTCCAATAGTTTTAGCAGGGTTTGAGCTCCAAAGGTGCAGTAATCAGAGTTAACTGTACACGGTTGAAATATAGGCTGCGTATTCATGCCATATACCTCGGTTTTGAATTAACCAAAACTGTGAATTAATGCTTGTCTCACCAGGTTTAGGGGTGATTCTTTGGTAAGTGCCATCGGAGAGGAGTTTTCGGGCTTTAACATTGTCTTTGAGGTGAATTTTGAGCATGTATTCAAAGATTCCGTGACGTATTTGGGGGTCAGGAACACTAAAGAGAACCTCTACCCGGTCTTTGAGGTTGCGAATCATCATATCAGAACTGCCAATTAAGAGCTCAGTTGCACCGCCATTTTCAAAGTAATAGATACGTGCATGTTCTAAAAATCGTCCAACAATAGAGGTTACAGATATGTTTTCGCTTACCTGGGCTATACCAGGACATAGAACACACAGAGCCCGGATATTGAGCTCCACTTTAACCCCTGCTATAGATGCACGGTAGAGAGCTTTTATTATGTCTTTGTCTTCTAAATTGTTGAGTTTAAATGCTAAATAGCCTTTTCCGGTTTGCTTGTGTGCATTGATTTCACGTTCAATTCTGGACAAAAGTTCATTTTTAAGTTTTTTGGGTGCCACCAGTAGATGTTTAAAGTCTCTTTCAGGCACACCATTAATTAGACTGTTAAATAACGCTTCAAGTTCTAGACCAACTTCGGGATTAGCGGTCAAGTAACCTATATCACCATATATTTTAGCAGTCACAGCATTATAGTTACCTGAACCCACATGCGAATACCGTACTAAGCCTTCTTTTTCCCGCCGGACTATGAGACAGAGTTTAGCATGAACTTTAAAGTTGGGGAAATTATAAACAGTAGTGACACCTGCTTGTCGGAGTTTTGAAACTAACAAGATATTATTTTCTTCGTCGAATTTGGCTTTTAACTCGACGATAGCAGTTACTTTTTTACCGCTTTGTGCAGCCAGCATTAGGGCATTTACGATGGATGAATTTACATCCATACGATACAGTGTGATGCAAATGGTTTCGACCCAGGGGTCTTGTGAGGCTTCTTTTAGTAAATCTATGATTATTTCAAATCCGTCATAGGGGTGGTAGAGTACTATATCGCGTTTAGCAATTGTGGTAAACATGTTTTTCTCAGGGGTTAGCAAAGGTAAAATGGAGGGGAGAAATACGCGGTCTTTTAATCCGGGGTGAGGAATTTTGTATAGATGCCAAAGATCTACTAGACCAAGTGGGCCGTCAAAGGTATATGTTAGGGTGGAAGATAGATTAAAGTAATTTCGCAGGGTTTTTTTTAGGGCTTCAGGGGTCTGTTTATCGAATTCAAGTCGGCTTGGGAAACCGGTTTTTCTTTTGGTGAGACCTTTTTTTACTGACCCCAAAAAATCAGAGGTATTGGTTATGATTTCTATTTCACTGTTGCGGGTTAGTCTAAAGGGATAGGCAGTTAAGCCGTGGGTGTTTGGAAAAATTAGATCTAAACAGTTCAGAACAAGGTCTTCTATGAAGATGAAATTGTGTTCGATGAGTTCACGGTAGGGGTTTTGGGGGACAGTTAGGAGGCGTCCGATTTTTTCTGTGGGAAACCCTACAATTGAGTGGAAGGTTTTGGTTGCTGATTCTACACATAGGTGAATATGTAGATTTTCGATTAGGGGTGCTTCAGAGGGTTCTTTAAATATTTTTATTTGGGATAAAAGGGTGGTTTTGAAGTAGTTGCGCAAGATGTCTTTGGATTTGTCTGTTAGGTCTAGGTATTTTTGGATGGTTATGTTTTCTTTGGCCAATGCAGGTAAGAGTTCGTTTTTCCAGCAGTTCGCATGTTTCTCAAGTAAGGGAGGCATCTTTTTGCTAACAGCCAAAACCTGCTCTAGAGAAGTTAGTCCATCTGCTGAACGTTCTTGGGATTCTTTGGTTATTTTTTTAATGAGGCGCGCAACGCGGGTCATAAAAAATTCATCAAGGTTGCTGCCACAGATTGCTAAAAATTTGACACGTTCAAGTAAGGGATGCCATTCGTCTTGGGCTTCTTCTAAAATACGTGCATTGAAGCTTAACCATCCGAGTTCTCTGTTGAGGTAGTAATTTTTGTTATCTAGATTTTTTTCTTTAATTTGGTTAGATTTCACGGTGTAATTTGTGAGGGTTGACACGAGGATTTTTTCTTCCTGAGATTATATTTTTACAAGGGGTATAAATAATTAAATATTGGATACGTGGCCTATATACTTACATTTGGCAGTTTAGCTCACATAGCCAAAATTAAATTGTTGTCAAAAATATTTGTATAGTAATAGAATTATTGTAAAAATAACCAAAATATGTAATGGTCTGAATATAAACAATTTGACAGGTTTTCTTCTCAAACTGCCAAACGTGAGAAAGATTGAATGTTAATTATTTTTATAGTTTATAAGATTGTGTTTCAGTATTTGTGTTTTTCCAGGAAAGCTTATGTACTGTGTTTGATTTTTATGTCATTTTTTGAATTTAAACTGCATTCTTTTTATTTATCATCTGCATTTGGTAGTTTGATCTAAAACAGCCAAAAATAAATTGTCGCTCAAAAATATTTGAAAAATGAGAAAATTATTGTAAAAATAACTAAACCTTACAATAATATGTAATATAAATAATTCGAAGTATTTTTTCTCAACTGTCAAGCGTGAGTTATTAGAATGATTTTCAAATTATTAGTTGCATGAACGTAAGGTTTTGAAACTAAATTTTATAGATGAGCATAAATATATAGAAAGTGTTAAATCAAGCACCTTTCTTAATAAGAGGCTATGAACTCGTTTTCTCTAAAAGAAAAAGGCTTTCCCAATTTTCTTCCCCTAAAAGAACTCCAACTCAGTAGCCTCCCAGAAAACACAAATAGCGTCATAGTCATAGCAGACATAACATTAATAGACAAACCAGAATCAGACATACTCTACATTGGCAAAACCAAAAAACTTGCAAAAAAAATTTTTGGCGGTTATTTTGCAGGATATGGCAATAAAACCACTCAAAAAATCCACACAGCCCTCTTTGATGAAGGCTATATCGAAAAAACAGCCATAAGCTGGTTTCTAACTAACAACCCCAAAGCAACACAAAAAGAACTTTTAGAAAACTTTAAAAAAGAACATACCAGTTGCCCTCCGTGGAATGCTATAAAAAAGCTAGAAAATAAACCTCAAGCAGCCGCAAAAAAAGCAACACCACCGGTAGCTAAAGCGTTAAAAAAAGTCACTAAAAAGCAAAAACCACCCAATAAACAAACCGTTAAAAAAGACAAACAAAAAACAAAAGACACAGCACAAACAAACCATTAAAATCAATCAACACCACCCTTTTTTAAATAATACCCAAAACACACACCTAACCAAGATTACATATCAACCAAAATAAAACAACCAACACCTGCAGCATAGAATAGCCACATATATTCCAAGATTGAGCACCAGAATTTTGACCTTTCACCATTTTAAACAGACGCATACACGCTTCTCCAAACCCTTCATGCCATCACCGACTTTGGAACAAAACTATTTTGGGTTAACACGAATAGCATAAATATTATATAAAAACACAACAGAAAACAAAACAACCGCCCACCATCACCCCGCCACTGCCAAATAAAACCCCAAACCCCGCTTATCAAACAAAAACCCACCCTCGAGAGGCTACGATAAAAATATTGCGACAAAAAAACAACTACCAAAACCACCACCCGAGCAAGAATACTAGCCCAAACACCAAACTTACAACCGTAACTATGCCTTTTTGCCCCTATATCAGCATTTAACACTCAATTCCAACCCCATTTAAACAAACAACCACAACCCTCAAATAAAATTGCCCCCATATTACCCCTATACAAAACACACCACAACCCACACAAACAACATTCAAAAAACTAAAACAACAACACCAAACCCCCCTCCAACTCCAACACACAAAAGAACACACCACGTAAACAAAAACCACACCAAATAGAACAAACAAAAAAACAACCCCAAAAACAACCCAAATCCCAGACAAAATAACCCCCCAGACTGTCCGAAAACTAACACAAATCCCAGAAAAACAAAAAAAGAACTACTTTTCTCCGCCCGTTCACACCAAAAACACAAAAAATTCTAGTGTTCAGACAGTCTCCCCTGTAATTATGCAGAGAGTCTGTCCGTCACCTAAGCATACATGATTAAAAAGGACATTGCCCCGATTATATAAATTCGTTAATCATGAAAAACTCAAGTAAACTAGAGGTCTATAATTAATTCTCATCTATTGGCGTTTCTCTTTTTACATTTCTTTTTGAACACAACTTACCCAAGTTGACAGATGCACATTCGAATGATATAGTCGAATAGCTTAATTTTTAACCCTATGTTTTAGTGTTTATGTTGTGTAGATGTGATTTCTGAAAAGAGTGTTGAAAATTGATGGTAAATGGTTACCTAACCTGATTTGACCCCCAAACAGGAACTTTCGTAAAAAAAGCGGCGCCACCTATCTAAGAGCATAATTATTAAACTATTCAGCTATATTAACAAATTGTTACGTTCAAGACCTGCTACCCAGACAGCAAACCAAAAATAATCAGGATTGCAAAAGAGAAACTTTTCACTTGTCTAATTTTCTCAAAATTTACAGCATATGGTTAAATGTGTTGATGCAAAAAATGTATAAGTACCAAAAGAACAGGTCACATGGACGACAAAAACATCCAATTATTTGAAAATAAACGCATTCGTACAGTGTGGAGCGAAGAAAAACAAGAATGGTACTTTTCAATTATTGACGTTATTGAAGTGTTAACCAATACAGATAATCCACGACGCTATTGGAGTGATTTAAAGCGAAAGATGAAATCCGAAGGCAGCCAACTGTACGAAAAAATCGTACAGTTAAAAATGCCTGCACCAGACGGCAAAATGCGACAAACAGATGTTGCAGATACAGAACAGATTTTACACATTATACAGTCCATACCTTCACCCAAAGCAGAGCCGTTTAAGATGTGGCTTGCAGCCGTTGGAAAAGATAGGATTGATGAAACAATAGACCCTGAAATGGCTATTGAACGCGCGTTTGCTACGTATCTACGGAAAGGTTACTCAAAAGACTGGATAAACCAGCGTATTTTGACTCTTCGGGTACGAAATGAGTTAACTTCGGAGTGGGATGAACGGGGAGTTAAAGAGGGCAAAGAATACGCAATCCTAACGGATGAAATCTCCAAAGCTTGGAGTGGAATGACCACAAGGCAATATAAGAGTTTTAAAGGCTTAAAGAAGGAAAATTTGAGGGACAACATGACAACACTTGAACTTGTGTTAAATATGCTTGGCGAGGCAACTACAACGGAAATCTCAAAAAAAGAAAGTAACTATTCAGTCGCTATGGCACTCTGATGTTTCAAGGGGGTTAACGAATGGTGATTGTTATAAAATTTATCAATAACTAACTATTAAAAATGAAAAATGGTGTGGCGTTACCGTGTATCCCCCAAAACCGTCCAAAAATCGCGAATTTTTCAACGTTTTTCCTTGATTTATAAAGGTTTTAGTGATGAAAAAATGTCTTGAAAGGGGCGACTGAATAGTTACAAAAGAAAAACCAAATACTTTTGAGGCAAATCGAGAGGTTGCAAAGCGTGGTGGTAGTGCTACTGGAGTTGCACGAAAAGCAGTTGAAGCGCAAACAGGTAAACCTGTTATAACTTCCAAGAAGGCTGTTGATTTTGCGCGGCTCCTTACGGACGCAATTGAAGATAATAAGGGTGCGGAGTAAAGCTCTTCTTACAGGAGCACCTAAATTTTTTAGTTCTGTTTAATCACGGAATTTGCCTGTTCTGTTGAGTACCGGTTTTTACGTAAAAAGAAAGGGGAAATTAGCGAAGAGGAGCGAGTGGTTATGGCGATATCGTCATAAACGGAGAGATTCGAATCAACATACACTGTAATTATACAGGGAGTTTGTCTGGCACCTAACGTATATGCAAGAAATATTTGCCCAATTCATCAACCACATACTATACTACTTACGGCAT
>JAISPR010000108.1 GCA_031274765.1 Nitrososphaerota archaeon
CCAAACCCACCAAAAACAAACCCAAACCCAACAACCAAAAAAACAAAAAACAAACAAAACCCCAACTAACACACCCACCACACCCAAACAAATAAACAAACAACCGCTACACCACAAAAAACACTAAACTAACCCAACAACACCAAAACACCCCCCAGACTGTCCAAAAACTAACAAAAATCCCAGAAAAACAAAAAAAGAACTGTTTTTCTCCGTCCGTTTACACCAAAAACATAAAAAATTCTAGTTTTCAGACAGTCTCCCACACACAACTCCACACGACTATGCACCAACAAAAACTATAACACCCAACCCCTCACACTCAAAATAACAATAACCCCATGCTCAAAAAACATCTTAAACATAGACACACACCACTCCACCCCACCCCGCACAAAACGACTCACCCAGACATTACTCACGCACAACCCCCAACCCCACCCGCAACCAAATACTCAATTAACACACACCAACAAAACAAACACTAAGAACATAGATAAAACCCCAACCGACGAGAATCATTCAAATAGATAACAGAAACCACTTGAGACGATTTTAAAGCCTTAAAAGAGCACTCAACCACAAACTGCCCCACATACGCCAAAACAATCTCCCCATCAAACTTATCTAGTGCGTTACTAGCAAGAACAATCAAGACTCCTGAACCATAAACTCCCCATAAACTACCCTGTTACAATTAATTAAGAGAACTTTTATCCGATAAGTGAATCTGAGAATGGGCGACTCCTTGTTGAGTCCAGTTCTCATCCTCAAAACTCTTGTTAATATTTTGAGAATTCATATAAATCACTAAGGAAAATAAGTATACTTAACACCTTATAAACTTTTTTTTAGATCATTAAGCAGAAATATTTTCTTCTGAAGAGCCACTCCAGACATAATTTAAGTGTCAAAGATAACGTCTATAATTGTATAGTACGAAAGCTAGTGGACTTAATTGAGTCACTATCTCCAGTGGGCACAACGTACGGGTATAATAGCGTACGACATTTATGACACTGTAAAGCGTTGTTTTTATCTTCTCAAACGAGGAGATTGTAAAAAAACCAAGTCTACAAAAAAGTCTGCGCATCAAAACTAAACCATTTCTGCCGCGCTTCAAATAAGAACCCTTTCCTAGCTCCAACAAAAAAATTTGCAACTCATTAATTTTTTACCTTAAGCGTGTAATGGATGCGGGGTACTATTTGTTGAAGGGTATTTGCGTGTGAGGTGTGAGTTTTCGTTAACTTTTTTGGCATACAATTTAAAACGAGCTATAAATATCGTTGGAGTTACAAAACTTATACAAACAATACAACAGCATAAAACAATCTGCTAACTTTTGGATTTAACTTGCATCCTAAAAACACTGAACTACCAAATATTTAACCGCTACCTGGACAATTTTAAAATGACTTTGACACAGTCTGTAACGCGGCAGACATTCTGCTATGCTTTTTGTAAACCCTGTAAAAATGGGCTACTGGTATTTGTGGTGTGCCGCTGGGATTTGAACCCCAACTTTTAAGGAGATATCGCCATAACAACCCCTTTTTTTCTATGCCGCGACATTTCTTTTGGCACGTTGCTTATTGAATAAATTTAACTATCTCAGCTTCAATTCTAGCTGGATCAAATAATATTACATCTGCGCGGTTGTCTGAGAAATCAAAACCAGCTTTTGAAAACAGTACCTTTTTGACAGGTTTGTTTGTTTTAAGAGCCTTAGAACTCTCTTCTAACCGATAAAGTTCAGCACAAGAAGTTTTTTTGTTTGTCCATTTACACTCACCTACATAGAGGTTTGTTTGAGTTTCAACTATAACATCTATTTCTCTATCTTCAAATTTTCCAGAGCTAACCTCAACAGGCCCCCACCACCTGCCAATTCTACCGCCTGTTTCCCCCATGTTCTTTAGGTATTGTGTAAGGAAAATTTTACAGAATACTTCAAAACGTCTGCTAACAAACTCGTTTAGCACATCATTGCTGGGAGGTTCTATTTTGCCATAGACATTTGTGAACCAAAACGCAATAGTATTATCTTTGATTGAGTAAACGCCTTTTTTGCTTCTTTGCAAATTTTGCCCAAACGGCACACTACGTTCAACAAGTTGAAAATCTCGCTGCAATGCGACTATGTATTTAGAAAGGGTAGTCTGTGCAACACCCAACCTGTTAGCTATCTCGCTGCCTGAAACAACACCTGCACCTATGGCCTCTATGATGGAGAAATATTTTTTGTAGGCAGATCCAAACTCTTGTCGCAACACGTTTTGGCCTTCTTCTTTAAGCGGTGCCGCAACATCAAAGAAAAACTCGTAAACAACATCATCACGATTTGTTCGCTTTTCTAACAGTTCATAATAATAAGGTATGCCACCTAGTATACAATGGTTTTTGATTTTGTCTATTGCCCCTATTCCAAGGTCTGTTTGAATTTCCCATACAATATTAAGTGAGAAGGGTTGTAGAACCATATTGTAGCTGGCTCGGTTGAAAAGTGGCGCCTTTTGTTGAGTAAATATCTTGTTCATCATACTAACATAGGATCCAGAAAAAATGAGCAACTTGGCGGTTGTGTCTTTGTATTTTTCCCAAACACGTTGGAAAACGTAAGGTATGGAGGTGTCTACTTCTATAAGGTTTGGGAATTCGTCAATGTATAGAATTTTTTTCTTTGAGACATTGAAAAAATATTCCAAAGCTGATTCAACAGTATTAAAGGATGGGACATATCCGTTTGAGAG
>JAISPR010000119.1 GCA_031274765.1 Nitrososphaerota archaeon
CAGACTGCGCAAAAAGTCAAAAAACAATGGCACTAAACGCTGCAGATAGCGCATATCGCCTCATTTATTGCTGTATGTAGTGGTCTTGGTGAATTTTATCGAGTTTTTGCGCAGTCTGAGTTTTCAGTTTTTCTACGATAACTCGTTTTTGATGGATTTTTGAGTAAAACGAGTTTGTAGAGTCTGCTAAAAATATTTGTTTTGTACAAGTGTGGTTTTGAAGTTTTTTAATTTAAATACTCGTCATAAATCAAGTTTTATGCATGGTTTGAAAAATATGAAGGTTTATTTTTTGATAATTCAAACTGAGCACATAGTAGAAAAAAATGCAAACTCAATAATGTCACAAGCGTTGAGGGTTGTTTGTAGCAGCAATTTTGGGGTTTAGTTTGTGTGTTGTGATTTGGTCTGGTTTTGGACGGTTTTTCACACCACATCATATTTTTAAAAGATACAGGGTTGATGTGCTAATGAATTATGGACCTACGAAAAAAATACATAAAACATTGCCACTATTGAAGAATATGTTCAAATACTAAAAATTAATAAAATAAAAGCTACAACTTTAATGGGAAAAAGCATCACACTCAATACAGATATTATTGGACACAGTACAATCGAAAGAATCATCAAACAAATAGACTTCTTAACCACACGATATTCCTTTTTACCCCATAAATTATCAATATAAACGGCTGTATAAATTAAAGCTGTAAGAACTAATGCAACAGATAACACAACTATAAAATAACCATTAACATGAATCTGTTCAAAATACAACATCAAATGTGGATTAAGTAATAAAATCCCACACCCCGCAAGTATTGGCGCAATCGCTCCCTTTAACATACAATAGAATATATTTAATACACATATAAATGTTTGAACATATCGGCTTGTGTCTTTACCCAAAATAATTTCACCTTTGAACTTATCTACTAAGACGACATCACCACCCAAACAGCCCAACGACCACACCCAACCACTTCCAACCACAACACAAACAAACACCATACAAAAAACCCCTCACAAATTAAACATCCCATGCAACCCGCCATTATATAACAAGCCACATAAAGTTTATAGTGTAACATAATATCATATACCATGCAATAAAAATCTCCAAAAAACCACCCACTACAACAAAACAACCACCACAAAACAAACCAGCCAAACCACCACAAACAAACCCACCCACATAGAAAAACAAAAAAACAGGAAACCACCAACCAAAAAACACAACCCACAAAAAAATCACCTCAAAACAAAACACCTAAAAAAACACCCGACACCCACCAAAGCAATCACCCCAACACTTCAACACCAAACCCCCACAATATCAACACATAGTCAAACACAAATTAACCCACAAAAAACTTTCACCTACAACAAAAAATCCCCAAAAAAGAAGCCCCTCCCACCCCATTAAACAAAATTCCAGAAACAAACAATATACATATTAACGAACACAACACAAAAAAATACAGCACACAAATACACCTATGCACCCCAAAAAACACATCCAAAACACCAAACGGGAGCTAAAAATTCACCCCCTAACGCCATAAACGACCTATTTAATGACAAGATTGGACCACATTAATCACACGACCACAAGGGTGTTTTTGAGTGGCGATTTAAAGGGATTTTCGCCTCAAATCCCCCGAGACGGTTGGGTTTTGGATAATGTCAGGTTTCATAGACGAAGCAGTGTTTGTTGGTATGCTGTTGGGTTGGTATTTTTACCGGCCATACTTGTGGATTTTAATCGGATTGAGAAGCAAGGGACTAAATGAAACATGCGTTGTTGATTTGTGCCTGATTGTGCTACTCTGCAAGAAACAGTGATACCTATTTCAAAGGTCAAAAGGCACCCTCCGAAAACTCCATTTCAAAAAACCAAGCAACATAGTTACACGGTTTTCACCAGGTGATTTTTGGACAGATATAGGTTTTCGGAGGTCGCCAAAATTCTTAGTCTATTCAGCTATATTTTGACAATTAAACTGTGTAAAATTAAAATAAACGTATCACACGTTAGTTTAACTACTTAGAACTTTATAGGGATACCTTATGAGCGATAGTCCAGATAGAAATAGAGCCATACCCAACACCATGTCCACACAACATCCAGATAACGCAAGCAATCCAGAATGGAACAAAGAAGAAGTCATCAACGGCAACGCCGAAGTTCTCGAAGCATACCACGCATACAACACCCTTGGCTGCCAAGAAGTCATGTGGGACTCAGAAGGAAAAGACACCGACACCCACGTCTCACGCAAACTATTCCAAAAATACTGGGAATACTTTGCCAGCCACACCATTGGTGAAGACATATTTCTCACTTACCGCATCCCCAACCCCAAAATCGAAGGCGCCGAAAAAAAAATCCTCACTGAAACCCTCCAAAACATCCCCGTTGCCACAGACGTTGCATCCATGGTATACAAACGAGAAATTACCCCAATATTTGAAGTAATTCTGCCCTTTACCACCGAAGCCAAAGAAATCATCATGCTTTGCAACTATTACAAAAAAGCCATAGTCGCCGCCGAAGACGCAACACTCTACGAAAACACAACAGTTAAAGACTGGATAGGAAACGTCAAACCCAAAGCACTCAAAGTAATCCCTTTAGTCGAAGACTTCAACAGCATACTCCACGTAGACAACATCATATTACCCTATCTAAAAACAATAAAACCCAAACAACAAAGGGTTTTCATCGCACGCTCCGATCCCGCTCTAAACTATGGATACATATGTGCGATTCTACTCACAAAAATCGCACTAAGCAAACTCAAAGAACTAGAAAAGCAGCATTGTGAAATCCACCCAATCATAGGAGTTGGATCTAAACCGTTTAGAGGACATCTTTCCCCCGACAATATTGATAACTTTTTAGAAGAATACAAAGGGATCTCCACAGTTACCATCCAGTCAGCATTTCGTTACGATTATCCGGTTGAACAGGTTAAAGAGAGCATTCAAATCCTCAACCAACGCCTGCCAAACGATAATCCTGAACCCATCAGTTCAGAAGAAGAGGAAACCCTGTTAAGGATACTCCATAAATTCAGGTCACAATATGAACATCAAATTGAAATCTTGGCACCCTTTATCAATAGCGTCGCGACCTATGTGCCCCCGCGTAGAGCCCGCAAATTACACATAGGATTATTTGGTTACAGCAGATGTGTTGCTGGAGTATGTTTGCCTCGCGCCATCTCGTTTGCCGCCGCACTGTACAGCATTGGTTTACCTCCAGAATTCATTGGTATGAAAGTGCTTGACACATTAACCGATAAAGAATGGAGCACACTAAACAAGCATTATCTCAAAATGAACAGTGATATAAAAATAATGAGCGAATACCTCTCAATGAACAATATAAACATGTTGCAAGAGATGAGTCATACAACTGCAAAACGGGCCGGCATGAGTGAGGAAAAACTCAAAGAGGCACTCACATCAATTGTAGAGGATCTAAAGATTGTAGAGAAAAAACTAAGTCTATCTCTTGGGCCAAAGGGTATAGCGCAAAGAAAACATGAAAACTTTACAAACAACTTTTTGCTGTCATTTCTCCAAAAACAGGATACAGAAGCCAAAACAGCGCTGGTTGAATCATCAAAACTCAGAAAATGCCTTGGCTGATTTTTCAATCAGCCTTTGCACATAATAATTGTCTCTAAACAATGCTCATAGATGTTTCGTTGCACAAATTTTTTCTACACCGCCATCTGTACCAATATAGGCGATATCAGTTAGGCCTACAAAAAAACCTGTTTCAACCACCCCAGGAATCAGCTTGACCACTACTGAGAGTTCAGCAGGGTTAACTATCTCACCAAAGTAGCTGTCGATGACAGCGTTACCATTATCTGTTATGACAGGACCCAATTTACCCTTTGTTTCCCGTATGATGGGATTAGCACCAAGTTCTGCGAGTTTACGTTTGACAGGGGTGAGAGCAAAAGGAATGACTTCGAGAGGAACAAACTGATTGTTCATACCTAACCGGGAGACTTTTTTGCTTTGATCTGCGATAATAACATTGAGTTTAGAGGCAGCAGCAACAATTTTCTCGCGTGCCAATGCAGCGCCACCACCTTTGATTAAGAAAAGCTCGCAGGTCAGCTGATCAGCACCATCTATGGTAACATCAATTTGAGGGTGCTCTTCAAGGGTGGTAATGGGTATGGCACAGTTGATGGCTATCTGAAATGCCTGGTAACTGCTTGGTATACCCATGATATGTAGGTTTTCAGTTTTTATCCGATTGCCCAGGGCTTCTATGGCAAATGCAGCGGTGCTTCCACTGCCCAAACCCACAATAAACCCATCCTCAATATGCTTGACGGCTTCTATGGCAGCTTTTTGTTTTTGTGTGGTGATTAAATCCATTAACCTTCAATCTCCATTTGGCCCAATCTATCAAGTACTTTTTCCACATCACTTCGAATCGATTCAATACGGCGTTCGGCTTCAGTTTTGGCGGTAGGTCTTTCCTCGGGTGGTTTACGTTTCTTTGCAACAGATTTGCGTTCGCTGGCTCTATTTTCTGAAACGTGTTCCTCATCTTCGGCGTCTTCTTCAGCGTCGTCTATCTGTATAGGCATCGTTGGGATTGGTTTAATAGAGATTTCTCGGGTAGGTTTAACATCAATCCGAGTGCGGAGTTCTTCAACTTTACTGGTTAGTTCACCAAACCGTTCGCTAAAGAGCTTCATGAGGTCTTCTTGCATACCCTCTAACTCGTGAAGTGCAAGGATGGATTCGTCTTTGGATATGGAATCTTTGATGATGTTCATGCGTTGTTTGTAGCTTGCCGCGAGTTTTTCTCGTTCGACCTCGGTGATTTTACCTTCGGCATGTGCTTCATAGAGACGCCTAATTGCGTCACCTAAAATTTCACGTTCCAAATCAAGCATACGAAGTTCATCTTTGGCATTTGATGCCATGGAGCCCTGTATGCTCTTTGAGAGTCTAAACGGCATTGTCAGGGAGGAGGAAGCAGTATAGGGCAAATCAACAGAGGAGGGTGAGGCGGATTGTTCTGTTTTTTTTGGAAGGGTTTTTTTGTTACTGGATTTGCGCATGGCAAAAATGACTACGCCGCAGGCAATGATTATCACTGCCATAACGGATATCATAATTATAGGGTCATTAAACCAAGCCAAACCATACCATCCTCGGCATCTGATATAGCGCCATGTGTATATTAATTATATATCTGCTATGTTTGTGGTTTCAAGTTTAAATAAATATTGCAGGCTTCCAGACAAGTTTAACGCTCATTTGTATGCTATATTTGTAGATCCAGGTTTATGGGCTCAGCACTTAGACTGCGGCGATTAGTAATGTCAAGGCAGCTCCAGTAATCAGGGGCACCAACACATTGTCATTAAACGGCAAGGGAAGAGCCTCAATAGTCATGGCGATAGCAGCTCCAGCTAAGGCTAAAAGGGGCGGTACAAAAAAGGTTCCGCCCAAAAAAGCAAAAACAAACCCCGCAAGCGAGCCCTCCAATGTCTTGCCCTTGTTAAAAGGTAGAGAAGTTGAAAGTAACCCGCCAAACAGTGATGCCGCACTGTCGCCTAAGCAAAACATAGCAACAGCTGCACCCGATATGGGAGAAGGAAACAAAAGAATCGTTGCCACTATACCAAACGCAAAGTACAAAGGTGCGGTAGCAAACCCATGGAGCTCTGACTGAGAGGCCGCCCGACGAGTTATGGATGAAACCAAAGGCACCATGTAACCCTCCAATCGCGCCAGCTCTGAGATCACATAGATAATAGCGATAACAATTATTGATGAGACAACAGCAAAAGTACCAAGCATAGATGCTAAAACAGGTACGAAAAATCCGGCGGCATGAATGTTTTCTCGAACAAAGTCGTTTACAGATGGAAAGTGACGTTTATGCGGTTTGCCAGCTATGAGGGGGAGAATTCCTGGCAGGTTACCGTTAACAACGCGGTCAGCTTTGATGCGGATAACAAAGTCGGGGTTAAACCCAATTTTAAGCATCCCAGATAGAAAGATACAGCGATTGTTACGGTCGTCAGCCACTACGATGCAATCACTAATCAACAAATTTTCACGGTTAAGTATTTCATGTAAAATTTTGAGTTTAGCGTTTTTTGCTATGGCATCACTCCAGATAACACCAGTTAGTTTACCATTTTTCTGTTCGATCTCGACACCATAAGCGTAATCAGCACCTACCAGAGCCCCAAGTTTTTTGACCAGCACTGAGGGGACGCCTGAACTGATGAGTGCAATTTTACAGTTTCGCGCTTTGAGCTGGCTGAAAAGGTTTTGCAGATAGGGGGGGGTAGGAATTTTATTGAATGCTTCTGTGAGAACATCAGAGTTTACATCTTTTAATTCTCCAAAAATGTGTCGAAATGCCGATTCAAGAGTGATAAAGCCAATTTCATATAATAGCCCCCAGAAAACAAATTTAAAAAATACCTGCGCACCCAAAGTTTTGCCCACTTCAAAAATGAAACGATTTTTAGGAATGAGCACTCCTTCAACGTCAAAAACAATTAATCTTGGTTTTTCTGAGAGACTCATATCCCGTTAAACACTCACAAAAACGCGAACTAAAAAAAGATAGGAAGAGTTACAGATAAATTAGATGGTCACTACAACAAAAGTTTGTTAAGCTAACTCACTTTTTGGCGATGGGTCATTTTAATATTTTATAACATAAATAGATTAACTAAAAATCAGAAATCACCTCAAATTATGATATGAACACATAAAAATTTCATCTCATAGCATCAATACAAACAAATGAAAACAAATACACATACATCCCCTGTTTTTCTATACAATAACTAAAATAAAAAACACAAAGACAAAACAGGGCAGTGTGCCAACATAGAATCGTTTTTACCGATTAGGCATTTTATGTGTTACCTCTAAATTAAGACAACTTTTCAAAACTTGGAAAATTTGCCAATCAAGTATGGAGTCAATACAAATTTGATTCTGTACCAAATTAACTATTCCAAATTGGTACACCACCCAAAACAACGCCGCACCCCAACTACACCAACACACACCAATACACACCACCATGACGCACCAACAATTTTTATAAAGCTTTAAATCCTGCGTAAGTCAAAGAAGTGATACAAACTAGCCTTATTAGACGCTAGTTTCTGTGCCGGGGTCTCCTAGCCCGGCAGGGAGCAAGCCTGGAGATAACACTCTTCAGGGGTGTACCTGTTAGCTTGTGGCCTCTCGGGGCCGCGGGGGTTCAAATCCCCCTCCCGGCGCCACCTTGATGAGTATGACGCCCTTCCCCAAGCTTTTAAATTCCCAACAACTACTAAGAACATGAAAACCAACACACCACTCCTAGAACCCGACGCACCAATCCACAACTACGACCAACGCTTAACAGCATACAAACGCATCATACAATCCCTGCCTAACGGCAAAACTGC
>JAISPR010000145.1 GCA_031274765.1 Nitrososphaerota archaeon
GTTTTTCTTTTACAAGTTGTTCTGTATTTGTTTGGATTGCGAAACAGGCGGAAATAGAGTCTGATGCTACACATTTACTAGGTGAGGTTTCTTTTGATGAGATGTCAGCTACCATAAAAGATTTCACCGCCGGCGCTGCGCCGGCGCAAGAAGAACCACGAAAGCATATAATCCAGTCACACTTACTGTAATTAGGTTTAGCACAAAAAAGACCGGTATTGCTATTTGGTGTCACTGAACCCGTATAAAAAACTGTGTCTGTGTCTTCTTGCAGACAAGAAGAATGGTGCCTCGAGCCCGAATGGAAAAACACGCCTAAAAGAAGACACCAAAAACTAAACCACAAAACAAAAGAGACGAAAAAAATGAACCCTGTATGTGGATTAGATATAGCAAAAGACGAAATCGTCGCAACCATCCTGGGAGATAATTTTAAAGAAACACGCAAATACGGCATACACACCGATGAACTCTTCGAACTAAAAAAATGGCTCAAAGAAAACAACTGCACCAAAGCCGTCATGGAATCCACAGGCGTCTACTGGATCCCCATATATGCATCTCTTGAAGAAAGCAAAATCGAGGTAGTATTGGCTAATCCGCGCCAAGTCAAAGCCATACCCGGACAAAAAACCGATGTCCGAGACAGCGAATGGCTAGCCAATCTACTGCGAAGCAACTTGGTTAAACCCTCCTATGTTCCAGAAAAAAACCTACGCGCACTGCGCTCGCTTACCCGATTGAGAGCTACCCTTGTGCAGGATCAAGCGGGCTATAAAAATAAAGTGCACAAAATACTTCAACTCTGCGACATACGCCTAGACTCTGAAATTACTGACATATTGGCAAAGCGGCCGTATCCTTATTGGTGCCATAGTTAAGGGGGAGAGCTTGGATAGAGCGCTAGAGCAATGTCCTAAAAGTGTAGGGCAAAATAGTGAAGCGATTAAGGCAAGTGTTATGGGTGCTTTGAGTCAAGCGGATCTTTTTTTGTTAAAGTTGTGTATGGCTACAGTGGATGAGTTTGATCAAAAGATTGCTGCGATAGATTCGCAAATTGCAGTGTATGTGGATGAGGCGGTAGTGGAGCGATTGTGTAGTGTGCCTGGGGTGGGGGTTATTGGTGCGGCTACAGTGGTTGCGGAGTTGGGTGATGTGTCGCGGTTTGTGGATGAGAAGGCGGTTAGTAGTTATGTTGGGCTTTGTCGTTTTTGCATTAGAGTGGACGGAAGCGTCGCAATGGTCATATAACTAAATATGGTTCGAAGTGGCTTAGGCGGGTTTTGGTGCAGTGTGCTTTGGCGGCTATTAGGTGTAGGGGGAGACTGTCTGAAAACTAGAATTTTTTGTGTTTGTGGTGTAAACGGGCGGAGAAAATCAGTTCTTTTTTTGTTTTTCTGGGATTTTTGTGAGTTTTTGGACAGTCTGGGGGGGATTTGTGGTTTAAGGTGTTTTATTTGCAGGTGAAGGCGCGGCGTGGGCATGGGGTTGCTATTGTGGCTTTGGCGAGAAAGATGTTGGGGGTTTTGTATCATTTGTTGGTTTCGGGGGAGGTGTTTTTGGAGGAGGGGTTGGTGCCTAGGCGGCGGCAGCGGGTGATTTGGCCGCGGGATTTGTCGGTTTTGTTTGATGAGGCTTTGGGTTTGTTGGCTGAGGCGGGGTATGTGAAGGACAAGTAGTTAACTGGATGCTTTCATGGAAAATTGCCTAAAGATCATGCTAGAAATGTAATACATTGGGTAAAGTTAAATCAGTCTTGTAGAGAAGCTCTTCTTTGTGATTTTGAATCTGTATTATCAGTTTGTTGTGATGGGTTGTTTGTTATAAAAACTAATGCACTTATTGATCGCAGAGACCCTGCAGAGACTATATTTAATAATTTGATAGAAGGCTGTTTTTCTGGTTATGCGTATGATCCTGTTCAGGCGGCATTAAGGCCTGAGTTAAGGGCAAAATTTTTTGAAAAGGTAAATAGTGTTGCAGTTCATTGCGATAATGATTTTCGTCCAGTAACTCTTCTTAAAATTGTCAAATCGATAGTTAATACGTTAGCTAAAAAAGAGGGGTTCTTGCAGCAATGCACGCCTTTGTGTGCAGCAGTAGATTCGCATGAATCAAAACCTATTCAGATTTCAGACATTATAGTTGGTATGGTAAAAACAAAACTGTTAAACAATGAATCATTGGCTCCTCTTAAACCGTTATATTTCGATGCAAGGAAAATGAAAAAATATAGCGACGGTTTTCCAAAAGTGTATTATTGGCTTCCAACACGATAAGAGAGATTGTGGTGCTGTGGCCTTTATTTGTCGCGGACGGTGCCTCCTCTGGAGACCGCGCTACCCGCTGGGCACACAGACTTAGTTACCAAATATTTAGTTGCTATAGAGCTTTATAAATTCTTTCTGGAGAAAATTTCCAGATAGATAGACAGACAAGCTATGAAACATCTGCATGCGTAATCATGAATATTTCTGTTTAATGTGGGTTTTTATCTCGCCACTCTTTTGCTGTCATACTAAATAACGGCACATTTAAGATATCTGTTTTGTTTGCGTGAACGCCATCAATTATTGACTCGTAAGGTTATCGCCCACCGCACAAAATACGTCTTTCTCCCTGTAATATATTCGTGAGAATATTAAAAGCCGTAAAAATCAAAAATTGCCCCTGTAAAAACAAAAATCACGGGTTTAAATATTTACAGATTTTTAATAGGTGGTGAGTAAAAAAGCATGAACAAAGACATGCGGATTGTGTTCCGCACAACACTCGAAGTGGCGGCTCAGCCAATAAATGTCCCTTTAGACACTTGTCTAAACGACTACACCTGTACCCACTTCACAACGCAAAACTGTATAAAACAAACTCTAAAACAAAAAACCCTAAAACTACAATTGGTATCCCATCACAAAGATAGACACCAACAACTACTGCAACCTAAAAAACAAAACAATAACAAAAACAAGAGGGGGGATAGCGCGTGACTGGCAATTTTTTGGTTGTAGGTGAACTGGTGTTGTCTAGTAGTGGGAAGACTGTTAAAATCCACACTTTCCAACATGGAAAAAGAGTTCTCATCGGTCAAGTAAACAAACAAATTCTACGTGATTTAATCGAGAAGCGGTGCTTAACTGCTCATATAACAAAATATGAGAACGTAAGCGGCGATGGTTTAGATGACGTGCAGTGCTAGTTTAGTAGAGTTAAAGGCTGCCGCTGAGGTGTGGCATGAAGACGGCGCATCCATTATCCCCATATACATACATGAGACAGCAGACCCACAAACGGGTTGTTACAGTAAAGATTGTGGGTTTACTAATTGGGGTAAATGGATAAAACAACCGCAGTCCAAAGAAGAATTTCAAAGTTTAAACTGGCAGGGTCGAAATGGGTTTGCAATAATTTTAGGCTACCAAGACTATAACGGCTACTACTTAACAGCCGTAGACTTTGACCCCAAAACCAGCCTCAAAGAACCAAAACAAGATAAACAATCAACTCAGCAGCAATTTGATGAAGATTTCAGACAGTACAAGCTAAAGCTTGTGCAACATAGTTTGGCTGTAGAACGCGGCAGACAGCTATTGGCGGATATGCCCAAGTCAAGACTTGAAACTACCGTTAATGGTGGGCAGCATATTTTGTTTAAGAGCCGTCAGCCAGTAAAGACGGTAAAGTCTACTCACCATGTCTGCAAAGTAGAAGTGCTAACCAAGCGACAAATGTATATTATGGCTCCATCTTTTGGTTACAAACTCATAGAAGGTAGCGAAATAGCAACCGTTGAGGACTTTAACCAACTCTTCCACAACCTATGCCTAAAACATGACCTACACCCAAAAGACACAACACACCAAACTCAAATCATAAAAAACGCACAAACATCAAAGCAGCAACAGCTACAATCTCGGAAAATCGTTGAGCTGGATGATGAGCGGCTTCAGCAAATAGTTGATGCGTTTACCTCTATTTGGACGGAAGGCAACAGACATAATTTAACCACAGCTTTTTGCGGTTGGTTCATAAAACAAAACATTGCCAAAGGGTCTGCACTTAAACTAATCGGCCGCCTATGTTGCGCCACAGATACAAGTGATAGTGACGCCGAGGGCTTTCTAAAAGACGTACACAACCAATACAACAACAGAAAAAACAATCCCGACCTAAAAGGCTGGACAGGTCTGCTAGACATCTATCAACAGGTAAAAGGCCACAAAATGCCCCTCGAACTTCAGAAAAAACTAGCCGATACAGTAGAAAACAAAACAATTAATGAGCGAACGGTTGGCAAGAATGTTGTCCGTAAAGACTGCGGACTATCAGACCAAGGCTATTATGAAGCCATATACCAAGACGACAAACCCTGCTTTCTAACCTACAACAATGGCGTGTTTGAGGTCTGTGAATTTGTAACAAAAAATGAGGAAACAATCATCCTGCCAAAAACCAACCAAGAAATCCCCTACGAACCCTACACCTACAACCCTAATACGCAGGTGCAGTCTGTTGAATTGTTGTTTGAGCGGGTGTGGGTAGAGTTTGATTTGTTTGTAGATGTTGAGCCTAAATGGGTAGACGTTTTATCCTCATGCGTTTTTCTAAGTTATAGGCAGGAAAAAATCGACTCCACACCCTACATCTACATCGTAGGTGACAATGAATGTGGAAAAACTGTCATCTTAAACCTGTTAAGCAAACTCTGCTATCGACCATTACACTCTGTCTCCTTAACGCCAGCTAACATTTATGGTTACATAGGAACAGATAACGAATTTTTTGGAACTATACTTGAAGATGAGGCTCAAGGGCTGGATCGTGATGAGGAGAAAGCTAAAATCTACAAAGCAGGCTACACAAAAGGCACCAAAGTGGCAAGAACCCTTCAAACCCAAGCAGGCCGCCACATAGAATACTACAATACATTTGGGTTTAAGGCCTCAGCA
>JAISPR010000025.1 GCA_031274765.1 Nitrososphaerota archaeon
TTTGTGTGTTGTTTTTTTGTGTTGTAAAAGTTGGTGTGTTTTTTGTTTGTTTGGGTTTTGTTGTTTGTGTTGTTTGTGTGTTAAGTGTTTACACAAAAACTACCTGCTGAGTAGTAACGTTTCCATCGTTACCAGTAGTCCTCAACAGGTTAGATGATACTCGTCTGAAATCAAGACTAAGTGTCCTCAATTCGTCTAATTCAGTCATATATCCACCCCACTATGCACAGAAAATTTTTGATGCCCCTGCGTGGTAAAGAGCCTTGATATGGTGTTTACAGTATATGCATTCAAATTCTTGTTCGACTGTGTCAAGTTCTGCAGCTACAGGAACGTTTTCTTTTTTCAATGGTTTGATTATTTTTCCTGCATTTTTGTTTATCATGTCTATCGCATAGTTCTTGGCAATTTGTGTAACGTGTTCAATGACTTCCTTTGTATAAAAATGTGTTATAGTGTCTGTTAAACCGCAATATGGACAAAAAATTTCAACAACAGCCTTTTCGTTATCTTTCATTTCTGCAATTTTTAGCTTAAATGCGCTTTTGCAAAATGGGCATTCATAAGTAAAATACCCATCGCTATCGCCCTTAAAAGCAACTGTGCGTGTTATAACGCCCATATCCTTATTCGCTCGCATTGACATATTGAACAATCTTCACTCATGATTATCACTTCATTTTACTCGTTTTCCACGATGAAAAAGTTTCACGTTCATATTGTACTTTTTCGCGTGGTCAACAGCTGGTTTAGTGAAACCACTCAAAGAGTGAACCTCAGTAACGCCTTTCTGCCTAAAAGACCTTAACTCAGGCTTTGTAACTGGAGTCTGTCTGTGCTTAACTTCGCCCCGCACATTTCCTCTCACGTAGTCTGGCTTACCCGGTCCACCAACATGTCGTCCATTATGTTTTCTTGCAGTATTTCTCTCGTAATCTCTCCAACTCATAACATTTGCCAACTCCGGAAAACAGCATGTAATCTTTTCACACCATCGACCCCTACACTGCCAAGGGCTACTGCAAACAAATGAGAGGTATTGTTACGTTGTGTCTTGATTGGGCTCTTTCCAACATTAGGCAGGTAAGTATAGTGTGTTATTTCATTTTCACCTTTCTGTTTGTACAACAGAGTTACCCCTCATTATAAACTTTGCGTTACAAAGTACTTTCGATTTAAAACCATATTGTTTCTGTTACGACTTTGATGTGCTTAAAGACTTTGGGACACAAAACAAATAAATGATGAGCTACTCATACTCACCTTTACACATCAAAACTCAGGTAATGAGTTAGGTAATGAATCTTGATCCAACTATCAGAAAGAATAAACAACAAAGTAATTTCAGCAAACCCCGCCCTGATTCAATTGCCATTCGAATTGTTCAATCCATACCGCATGATAATAATGCAATGCCTCAAACATCATGGAAACGCAGAATTCAGACAATTAAAAAACGCTATTCCAGAAATAACCGATGGCAATCTTTCGAGCCATTTGAAAGTACTCGAACAGTCGGACTACATTCAAGTTCATAAAGAAATAATCGATCGCAAATTAAGAACTGCCTATGAAATCACTGAGAAAGGAAAAGATGATTTTGAAAAGCTAAGAAAGAGTCTGTTAGAGTTCTATTGCGACAAAGGAGATGACTGCCATGTTTGATGCTACTTCTAGACTATTTGCCAGTTTAGCCGCTTTGGGCATTAATCCAAAAATGGAGACTTTTGGGGAGAGAAAACGTGTTCAAAAAACCGTTTATCTATTAGACAAAGTCTTCGGATTGAATTTTGGCTATAATTTCAGCTGGTATCTACATGGCCCATACAGTTCTCAAGTAACACAAATTATCTACGATGTTGTAGAAGGCCGAAAAACTGTTGATCAACAAACAACAAGCCTCTCATCAGAAGATACATACAAAATTGAGTGCCTGAAAGCCTTCTTAAAGGACGACCTAAACGTAAATGACCAACTAGAGCTTCTAGTATCTGTTGATTATTTGCTCAACTGCATCGTTAATCCCCAAAACATTGCCCCCACCGATCACGAAATCATTGAATTTCTAAACCTTAAGAAGCCATGGTTTAGCAACGAAGAAATACAAGTGGCAATACATCGAATGCGAGCACTAAAACGGAAATAATACCGTACACAGAAGACCGATGTTTTAAGAACCACACATCATTAACACTATAACGAACATGCAATCTCCTTGGCTACAATAACAGAGCGGAAACATCCATTTTGCAATCGTACCTAATTTTTTACGTTCCATAAAACTGAAAAGCTTAAATATATTTTCAACGTAATGGAACATCATGAAAACGTTTGGCGATGAATACGCATTCAGCAAAACGGAGCTAAAAACACTAAAAGAAATAGCCAGAGGAAACTATGAACTATCCACAATCCAAACAACACTCAACATCAAACCCTCACGTCTCACATACACCCTCAAAAAACTGCAAAATAAAGATTTGATAAAAATAACTCGTAAAGGCGCCAAAAAACAAGTATCCTTTAGCAGTACAAAACATGCAGTACTACTAAAGAGTCTGCTATCAATCTATGATTATGTGGACTGGGAAAACATACTAAAAGACAAAGCCATTAAAATTCTCAGTCAGATTTCAGCTAATTCCAACAAACAAACAGATGTTGCCCGAAACACTTTCTGGCGTTACACGAAAGATTTCAAATCAAGGGGCATAATCACGCAAGAAGACAAAATTAGCACTCAGTTCAGCGCCCTAACTGAATTCTTAGCGGAGTACCAAAACTTTTTCTCCCAGAAAATAGCCAACGAACTCTCCGATAAATCAGTAATCCTTTGGCAACATAATTTAGAATTATTAATAAGAATCCCTAAAACAGTCAAAGCTCCAAATAGAAATTTCCAAAAAACAGCAACCTCACTTTTCCCTCTCTATGATTTGCCGCTTTTCTCAAATTTTGACTTCTACTTTTACTCACCCACCAAAGAGATACTCAAACCTGAGGACGCTATACTGCATACACTTTTGTTGGAACGGGGTAATGTGCGGTATTCAACTTATGCACTATTATTGCTCAAAAAAATGGAAAAAACAATAGACCAAACATACCTTCTAAGAGAAGCTAAACATTATGGGTTAGAGAACCAAGTGAAACAGATGCTTGAATTTTTACAAACCCACATACACCCCAATAAACAGCAACTTCCAACCTGGGAAAACTTTGCTGAAAAAGCACATGAATACGGAGTAAATGCTTAATGACTCAAAGACGCGCCTTTGACAAGAACTACCTTAAACAAGAATTCGACAAACTAAACACAACAATAACAAACGACCCACTAACCCTTTATTTGATAGGCGGTGGTGCCATGGCATTTTATGGCATAAAAGTTGCAACCAAAGACGTAGACATCATACTCACAAACCCAGAAGACCTAAACAGCCTCCAAACCGCATTAACCACCACAGGTTGCAAAGAACCAAACCCAATAACCATCACAAGAGCATACCACCAAATGCAAACCAGCGCCATACTAGAAAACCAAGACGGCTTTCGTTGGGATCTATTTCTAACCAAAATCTGCGGCAAACTAACACTTTCCACCAACATGCAGAATAGAGCAAACACACTCTACCAAGGCAACAAACTAAAGGTTTGCATAGTTTCAAAAGAGGATCTTTTCCTATTCAAATCAATCACCAATAGAGACGCCGACTTGGATGACACACGAATACTTGCTCAGTCAGGTCTTAACTGGGAAATCATAGTTCAAGAATGCAAAAACCAATCCCAAACATCCAAAGTATGCTGGGAAGACGCACTCTACCAAACTCTACAAGACCTCAAAACAAAATACGACATTGAAGCACCAATCGAAAAAGACCTAAGAAAAACAGCACAACAAAAAATCATCGAAACAGCCATACTTATGCAACTTGATAGAAAAAATAACACAATCAGAGACATAGCCAAAGCACTTGATGAGTCCCCAAACTTTGTCAGAACCGAACTCTATAAACTAGCAGACAAAGGAACAGTTGTAGCCAATAAATCCAGTAAACCCCATAAATTTCGGCTACCTCACAAATCCAATCAACAAAACGAGTAAACAGTACATTCATAAATAACATAAAAATGTCAATTGTATCCTGACCCGTAAA
This sequence comes from Nitrososphaerota archaeon, assembly GCA_031274765.1. Lineage (GTDB taxonomy): Archaea > Thermoproteota > Bathyarchaeia > Bathyarchaeales > Bathycorpusculaceae > Bathycorpusculum. The sequence continues at coordinate 4,161 of JAISPR010000025.1, forward strand.
CGACCTTTTCTAGTTAGCCTTCGGTCCGAAATTCTCAAATGTGGGTAAAACCGAACAACGATTTTTGAGTTTTACTTATAAACCCTTTATAAAGCATATATAAACAAAAACTTTAAACACCCATACCCACATTTAACATATGTGGGTATTATGCCGGCTAAAAAAGAAAAACTCAAAAAATACATCGAAACAAGAAACAACAAAAAATACATATACGAAAACACCAGCAAAATCGAAAACGAAAAAAAACCACCAAAACACACTACATAGAACACCAAAACCCAAACACACCCAAACCATAGAAAAAAACCAAGAAAAACCAAAACACAACACCAAACAAAAACCACAAACAAACTCCTACACCCACAAAACAAACTCACCTCAAAAGAACACAGAAGCATCTACCGCCTAGACAAAATCCAAAACAAAATCCAACTCAAAACAGACCTCATCAAAACATTCAAAGACTACGAAAAAACAATACTAAGTCTCGCATTCACCCAAACAATAACCCCGACACATTCGCAGACATACAACACACCCTACAAAAAACAACCATACCCAAAAGATTCAACATAAAAGGCAACATGAACTCCCCACACATATCAGACACCACCCACATCATAGAAAAATCCACCGACTGCATAAACCCATACTTCAACCAAAAACTAAACGATCCAAAGACACCATAGCCTGGAACACCACCACAAACAACACCTACAACAAAAAAACAGACCTCGCAAAATGACCCAAGTAAAGACAAAGACAACAACCTAATGCAAATAAAAATAGGCTTAGCCACCGATTTTCGCGGCGTCCCCATACTCTTTGACATGTACCCCGGCTCTCTTTCCGATGTTGTTCTAACTAAACGCTTTGTGAATTCGATTCGTGCCCGTGGGAAAGACTGCCTTTTTGTTATGGACAATGGTTTGAATCCGCCGGTAATGTGTTGTCTTTGCTTGAGGATGGGGTTGGGTTTGTTATGCCGGCTGATACGTCATCTAAGGCTGTTAAGCGGTATTGACAGAGTTTTTGGTACGTTTGGATGTTTGTGATAGGGTTCATGATGGGCATGCGTATCAGGTGTGGGAGACGGAGCTTGCTATTGTGCCGGATTTGTCAAGGCGAACATCTGATGGGGGCCTGCTTTTACGTATTTGAGTATGTTTGATGAGGGTTTTTTGCAGTGTGAGGTGAAGGTGAGGGCGTTTGTGTGTTTTGATTCTAAGAAGGTTTGGATGAGGAGCAGGTGTTTGGGTTGTGGTTGGATTTGGTTGAGTGGGAGGTTTTGGGTCGGGTGTTTAGGGATCCGGAGCGGCGGTTTTTTGAGGTTGCGGGTGGGGCGGCGAAGTTTTTTGATGTGGTGTTTGATGGGGTTGGGTTTTGTTGTCGCGTAAGAAGAATGCTTTGTCTTTTGCTGCTAATCGGGCAGGTCTTTTGTGTTGTTGGCTTGTGGGGGTGTTTGTTGGGAGGTTATGATGGGTGCTTATGATGCGCGGTGTTTGACTGAGCAGGTTTTTGATTCTTATAAGAATGGTTTGGATGGACGTCGGTTTAGGTCGGGGGGTTTGTATTCTGTTAAGGGGTGGTTTTTTGTAAAGTTGGTTGCGTTGGTGTTGCGGTGTGTGTTGGCGGCGGTGTTGTGGGAGGTGCGGTTGAGGGGTGTGACTGTGGATGGGGTTTTGCGGTCTATGGGGAATATTTGTAGGGTTCAGTGTGGGGATGTTGTGGGTGTTACTGAGGTGACTAAGAGGAATCGTGATTTGTGTGAGGTTTTTGGTGTTGCTGTTCCGACAGCGTAAACCCATACCCACATTTGAGAATTTCGGAATTAAACCAAAACGCCAAGTAGTTAACCCTATAAGTTCTTTGTACATACAATAATAGTAAAAACTCAACTTACCCATCAAAAGCTATCTAATTACCAAAAACGCTTTTGTATCCAAAAATTTAAAGGCTCTTAACGTAGTATTTCTAAGTGCTATAGTTCTCTTGAGATGAGGCAATTGGATAAAACCAAGATTATTTCGTTAAAAGAAACGTTTGATACAATAGTACAAACTATTGAAGATGAACAAGTGGAATTTTGGTATGCTAGAGAATTAATGGCGTTACTTGGTTATGCTCGGTGGGAAAATTTTGAAGTTGCTATAAGTAGGGCAATTGAAAGCTGTAAGACCACTGAAATTGTGCCTTCAGACCATTTTCGTGAGGTCACGAAAATGATAGCTCTAGGAAAGGGAGCAAACAGACCAGTTAAAGATTTTATGCTTACACGATATGCTTGTTATTTAATTGCTCAAAATGGCGATCCAAAAAAAGAAGAGATTGCTTTTGCACAATGCTACTTTGCAGTGCAAACTCGTAGACAAGAAATAATTGAAGAAAGAATGCAATTTATAGAGCGGACAGAAGCAAAAGAGCGTTTAAAAGAATCTGAAAAGCAGCTGTCGCAAAATATTTACGAACGTGGTGTTGACGATAAGGGATTTGGGCGAATTCGCTCGAAAGGCGATACCGCTTTGTTTGGCGGGTACAGTACAACTGATATGAAGAAACGTTTAGGTGTTAAGGATAATCGGCCACTTGCGGATTTTCTGCCAACTGTCACTATAGCAGCTAAGAATCTTGCAACGGAATTAACTAACTATAATGTTGAAAACAAAAATCTATATGGAGAAGTTTTGATAACCACGGAACATATTCAAAACAATGTAAGTATACGTGAATTGTTAGCACAGCGTGGTATAAAGCCTGAAAATTTACCCGTTTCAGTTGATATAAAAAAGCTTGAAAGAAAAGTGAAAGCCGACACTAAAAAATTAGCCGACACTTCAAGAAAGCTTCCCAACAAAAACGACAGTTAATGAGAAGCATTATCTGTGCTGCTAGGTGTTTCTGGGGTTTTGGTGTTGCTGTAGTATTTGACATCTATTTTGTTTTTTTCAACAATATGCTTTAGATCTTCGTTAAAAGCTCCAATGTAGCGTTCTTTAGCATCTTTTTTTGCACAAAGATACAGTTTGTCTTTTACTGTTTTAATTCTAAACTGCCAATTTTGCTCTGCAAGCTCACACACCAAAACCTCACCAGCCAAAACTTTTACTCCAGATGGATCCACTTTATTTTCTAAGGTTTTTTGTGGTGCATTGTTTTCTGTGGCTTGTTTTTGAGTTTGTTGTTCAAGGGGTTGGGTGGTTTGGTCTGTTGTGTTTGTTGGGTTTAGTTCTGGATTGTTTTTTGAGTCTAAAGTTTTAGCTATCTCTATGGCAACTTGTTCGGGGTGGTCTGGTTCAAAACTTGCAGAGTTGGCAACGTAGGTGGCTTTCCAGTCAAGTAAAAGTTTATCTTTTAACTGTTTTGCATCAGCTTTATTTGGCACTATAAAGACTGTTGGGAAACCCATTTTTTTGTTCCGCAGATAATTATTTTCTAATCTATCCCAGTGCCGAGCGGGGTAGCATTCAACTTCAACAGCAAAACTACGCGGATAATCCCAATGAACGTGATCAATGTAACCTTTAGCACCTTCTGTACGCGAAGCAGGCAGGATGGGGGTTACGTAGAGATCCGCTACACTCTCATCAGTCTCACCATTATCCACACGCACAATCCAACCGTTTAACCAGTAAATTTTCCGCTGCGCCATAATAGTATAGATGTGCTCAACGCCACCGGCTTTTTCCCCCCTAAAAGTAACATCCAAAAGACGCTTAGCACGCTTATCACTTAAATCCAGCCGCCATAGCCGCGTATGTATGTCTTGAGCTTTTAACTCTTTTTTACCATACGCATAAGCCTCTTCACGCAATTGTCGTATGGTTTCATCTTTAAAAGTTAACCAAGCACCACGTTTAGCGTTATCTATAGTGAGGTTTTTTAGGGCATTGACAAATCCCAACTCGTTAAGCACATATGGTTTTGGTTTGGTTGGATCATACATCAGGTGAGTTCGTAAAGCCTCTTCGTCAATTGAGCCGCCAAATAGTCGAACTGAGAGAAGAATAACCCACTCCGCAGGACTAATGGGCCAGTCAAGAAAGTCTCTTTGCAACGACTTATCTTTTATTTGCCCCATTAACTCTTCTACATCTACTTCTTTGCCATATTCTTTTAGGCTGTGTTTGATTACGTCTTCGGGTTTGCTTGGGCCGGTTTGGTGGTCAATGGTTTGCAATACTTGGTATTCGCGGTTGCCGTGGCAAGGGGTTGAGACAAAGAAGAGGTGTCGTGGTAGGTTCATTAGGGTTTGATAACCAAATTTTTGGTTATTCGTCAAAACAGGTGGGTAAGCACTTAAGTTCCCCAACAACATAACAAACATATGGAACAAAAAGAAAACAAAACAAATTCCAAGAAACCATCCTAGGATTCTCCAACCCCGGGCAAATAGCAAACATAACCCAAACAAACCAAGAAATAACCATAACCCTAGACTACCCCAAAGGAACAAAATTCACCTGCCCAAAATGCA